>JBBILM010000060.1:0-13287 GCA_037444915.1 Nitrospirota bacterium
CCTCACCCTAACCCTCTCCCATCAAGGGAGAGGGAACTTCCGGATACTTCTATGCGGGGATTGCTTGCCATTCAAATTTGTCTATAAAGATGTTAAAATCATTATTACGGGTTAATGGAGGGGGCATTGTCACACAAAGATAGCAATCCTGGTTATGTTGTAACAGCCGTTGGCACAGGAATAAACCTCGCCCTTGGAGTGCTTTATACATGGAGCATTTTTAAAGGGGCAATAGCCCTTTCAATAGAAAAAGGGGGTCCCGGGGCTTTTAACTGGGATATTGCGTCGCTTAATGATCCCTACGCAGTATGCTGCCTTATATTCGCTTTATCAATGATACCGGCAGGCAAGTGTCAGGACTTGATAGGCCCGGGAAAGACTGCGTTTATAGGCGGGCTCCTTGTAGGCATTGGATTTATATGGACATCCCAGACCACGGATTATACAAGCTGGGTTCTTGGATTTGGCGTTTTTGCAGGCGCGGGCATAGCCTTTGGTTACTCATCCGCAACACCCGCGGCCTTAAAATGGTTCCCTCCAAATAAGACAGGGAAAATATCCGGCATAGTTGTATCGGGTTTTGGATTGGCGTCAGTCTATATCGCCCCCCTTACTCAGTACATTCTCGATACCAGAGGGATTCACAGCACTATGCTTTTCTACGGCATAGCTTTTCCTTTTGTAGTATGCATTCTATCCCTTTTTCTGATTAATCCCCCTGCAGGCTATAAGCCTCCCGGATTTGTTGAGCGCAGGGCAAATAATCAAACAGGCTCTAAATCAAGAGAGATGTTCTCAGACACTAACATAGCTCCTTCGGCAATGATTAGGTCGCCGATATTCTGGTTATTATGGATTCTTTATTTCATCGCTGCAGGCGCCGGCCTGATGGTAATAGGAAGCATCGCTGGAATCGCAAAGACAAGTATGGGAGCAAATGCATTTCTATCAGTTGCCATTCTTGCAGTTGGCAATGCGGGCGGAAGAATAGCAGCAGGCACACTTTCAGATAAAATAGGCAGAAAGAGAACCCTGTCCATCATCTTCGCCTTGCAGGCTGTTATGATGTTTGCCTCAATACCCGCAACAGCTCAAGGGGCGGACAGCCCTATGCTTATAGTGCTGCTTGCGACCTTTATTGGCTTCAATTACGGCGCAAATCTTGCCCTTTTTCCTTCCTACGCAAAGGATTTATGGGGGATGAAAAATTTTGGCGTTAATTACGGCATAATTTTTACAGCCTGGGGTTTAGGAGGTCTTGTAATGAGCAGGGCTTCCCAATTGCTTACAGCCAAAAGCGGAACACTTGATTCAGCATTTCTTCTGGCAGGCTCGCTCCTTGTTTTCGGAACGATTATCTCGATTATGATGAAAGATAAAAAAGAAGAAGCAAGAATGGAAATGAGTCGCCAATTAAAAATTGGGAATCTTACAAATTAACACGATAAATGCAATTACGTCATAAGATTATAAGTGGCATGGGCAGATAAATGGCTTTATCCCGCCACATTATTGAGGCCTGTAAATTCATTGGATTGTTTCTATAATTAGCGGATTATAAAGGCTTTTATCTGTTCATGCAACTATAACTGCATTTTCTGGATTAAAAAATCTTCCACAATCTGTGACCATTTTGCATAGCCCATATCGCTGAGGTGTACACCGTCATCAAGGAGATATTCGGAAACCAGGATACCCTGTGCGTTAAAAAAGGCGCTATAAATATCAAGATAATCGGCTTTAACGTTCAGCGCCGCTTCCTTCAGCATCTTGTTTATTAATTTTATGGCATTATTGTCAATCCATGATAAATTGACAGGAAGGACGCTCTGCACAACTATTTTTGTCTCCTTAAACCACTCTGAAAGATATTGTAAAACCTCGCCGTATGATTTAATGATGCTGTAATCTTCCATGGCGATATTGTTTATGCCGGTCATCAGAAAAATTATGTCCGGCTTATTTCCGGGTTCTGACAACAAGTGCTTTATTATACCCAGACGACTTAAAAGCTCTTCCACGGTCTCGCCCGAAATGCCGAGATTTCTTGCTTTATATGAAGGGAAGCGCTCCTGCCAATCGAAATATTCTGTTAATGAATCTCCTATAAAAGTTATGTTTTTCAGGGTCATTTTACAGAAACAGATCTTTTTTCTCTTTGATAGACGCTCCGATAAAAGCCTTAAACAAAGGGTGGGGCTCTATGGGCCTTGATTTGAATTCTGGATGAAACTGGCATCCCAGAAACCACGGATGATCTTTTAACTCCACTATCTCGACAAGTTCATTGTCAGGGGATGTCCCGCTAATTATGAGTCCATTTTCGGCCAGTATATTCCTGTAGTTGTTGTTAAATTCATATCTGTGCCTGTGCCTTTCTGATAATTCCGCTACCCCATAGGCATCAATCGCCCTGGTTCCCTCTTTCAGTACACATGGGTATGCGCCGAGCCTCATTGTTCCGCCCATTTGTGAGTCTTTGTTCCGCTGTTCTATTTTATCGCTTCTGTGGTTATACCATTTTTCCATGAGGTAGATAACCGGATTTTTTGTGTCTGTATCGAACTCTGTGCTGTTGGCTGAAAGATCGCAAACATTGCGGCTGAATTCGATAACAGCACACTGCATACCAAGGCATATGCCGAAAAATGGTATCTTTTTTTCCCTTGCGTATCTTACAGCTTCTATCTTTCCCTCTATACCTCTTGGGCCGAATCCTCCTGGAACAAGTATCCCGTCAACCTCTGCCAAATATCTTTCAGTGCCGTTAGTTTCTATATCTTCGGCATCAATCCATTGGAAATTAACGCGCGCTTTATTTGCTATGCCTCCGTGAATCAACGCCTCAATAAGGCTTTTATATGCGTCTTTAAGCCCCACATATTTTCCTACAATTGCTATGGTTGTTTCAAATTCAGGATGCTTTACCCTGTTTACAACCTCATTCCATATGGCTATATCCGGCTTTGCCTGAGTGAGCGATAATTTTTTCCCTATCAGACTATCAAGCCCCTCGGCATTAAAGGAAAGAGGCACTTCATAAACCGTTTCCACATCTATGCCTGCTATAACCGCATCTGGATCAAGATTGCAGTGAATGGCTATTTTTCTCTTTACATCAGGCGGCAGCGGCCTGTCAGACCTGCAAAGAAGTATATCCGGCTGTATACCTATAGCCCTTAGCTCCCTGACGCTGTGCTGGGAAGGTTTGGTTTTGAGTTCTCCTGAGGCCTTTATAAAAGGTACGTATGTGAGGTGAATATAAAGAACATTCTCCCTACCAACTTCATATCTGAACTGTCTTATTGCTTCAAGAAACGGGAGGCTTTCGATATCTCCTACAGTGCCGCCGATTTCAACAATAACGACATCGTATTGTTTTTTCTTTTCATTATGTTCATCGCTGCTGTTCGGGACTGCTATTGTTTCATAAGCCGCGGATTTAATAGCCTCCTTTATTTCATCGGTAATATGGGGCACCACCTGAACCGTATCTCCCAGATAATCGCCCCGCCGCTCCTTTGTTATTACATTGTTATATATCTTTCCTGTTGTATAATTGTTATAAACCGATGTCCTTATATGGGTAAATCTTTCGTAATGACCGAGATCAAGGTCGGTCTCGCAACCGTCATCAGTAACAAACACCTCTCCGTGTTCAAACGGGCTTAGTGTGCCAGGATCTACATTGATATATGGATCCAATTTTTGCAATGTAACGCTGAGTCCTTTTGCCTCAAGGAGCGCGCCGATAGCTGCCGCGGCTATTCCCTTGCCTAATGCCGATACAACGCCGCCTGTTACAAAGATAAACCTTGGCATCTTTCCACCCTCTCCACATCAACAGGCGTATCAACGCCTATTGTTTCAAACGATGTTTCTTTCACTTTTATCTTAATCCCTTTTTCAATAGCCCTTAACTGCTCCAGCCTTTCTATCTTTTCGAGCCTCGCTGTCTTTAGTTTAGCAAATTTTAAAAGCGCCTCTCTTCTGTACGCGTAGACGCCGATATGCTTGAAAACAGTGACTTGTGAGCATTCATCTTTTATCCGGGTTAGGTCTTTCCACTCATCCCTGTAATATGGTATCGGAGATCTCGAAAAGTAAATGGCAAAATCATCCTCATCAAATACCACCTTAACTATATTAGGGTCTGCTATGTCCCTGATATCGCTTATTCGTTTGGCGAGAGTCCCTATAGACGCCCTTCTGTCATTCATCAGTTCTATAACATCATCCACCATCTCAGGCATTATCATCGGCTCATCTCCCTGCACATTTACTACTATTTCCATATTTTGAGCCTTGTATCCATCCTGCTGGAGTTTTTCAGCAGCCTCTGCGATCCTGTCTGTTCCTGACTCATGCCTGTCAGATGTCATTATTGCCCTGCCTCCAAAAGCCTCAACAGCATTAAAGATTGACTCATTGTCTGTTGCAATAAAAACATCCCTTACAAGCCGTGCTTTTTTAACTTTTTCAAAGACATGCTGAATCATGGGCTTGCCTGAAATAAGACAAAGCGGCTTTCCAGGAAATCTGGTAGATGAATATCTTGAGGGTATTATAACAATAGCGGACATAAATTGAGTTATGATAACATAAAAAGCGATTATGAAAAAACAGGCTTTTAAATCTTACAATTTTTACGGCTTTCCACTTTTATCCGGTCTTCTGCTTTTCCTGTCGTTCCCTAAAATAGATATGTACATGCTCGCATGGATCGCTTTGATTCCGCTGCTTTTTTCCCTTCACGGCAGGACGCGGCAGGAGGCGTTTAACACGGGTTTTTTCTTTGGCGTTGTTTATTTTTTCAGCACCACATACTGGATTTACCACGCCATACATGTTTACGGCTACATACCTTTTTTGCCGAGTGTTGCCATAGTATTGCTGCTCAGTCTTTATTTAAGCCTTTATCCTGCTGTTTTCGCTGTCCTGTATGTTTTTGTTATAAAAAAATCTGACCTTCCGGCTCTCTTTTTAGCGCCGGTTTTATGGACAGCTCTTGAATTAATACGTTCATACGCATTTACCGGTTTTCCCTGGTCGAGTCTTGGATACAGTCAATATAGGTTTTTATCTTTTATCCAGATTGCTGACATCACAGGGGTCTATGGAATATCGTTTCTTCTCGTAGCGTTCAATGGCGCGGTGGTTGATGTCTTGCTTCTCCGCAGACGCCAAATCGAGCGGCCGCTCCATTCTCATCTTCCATTGGTAGGTGGAATCACTTTATTGCTGTTTGCATTGATAGGAACTTTCTCGTATGGTTTTTATAAGATGAATCAGGAAAGAGAAGGATCTTTCGTAAATGCCGCGCTTATTCAGGGCAATATAGAACAGGATCAAAAGTGGGAGCCTGTTTATCAAAACTCTGTAATTTCGACATATAAAGAACTGACCTTAACTGCTTCAAAGGAAAATCCTGATATTATAATCTGGCCTGAAACCGCTGTTCCTTTTTTCTTTGGCAGTGATAAGGAATTATCGGAAAACCTTGTTAATTTTCAGCGGCAGATAAATTCCTATCTCCTTTTTGGAAGCGTTCTTTTAAAATATGGCGACACGAAAAATAAAGACATTAAGAACGAAAATAAGGGCGATAAAGAGCCAGGTCTTACAAACAGTGTTGTATTGCTTGATAAGGATGGAAACATCTCTTATGTTTATGATAAACTTCATTTAGTTCCTTTTGGTGAATACGTCCCGCTTAGAAACCTGCTGTTCTTTATAGATAAATTGGTTGTGGGCGCGGGTGATTATATTGCTGGAGACAGTTATAATAAGGCAGTAACTCCTTTCGGAAGTTTTGGCACTCTTATCTGCTATGAAGTTATATTCCCGGGGCTTGTGCGAAAGTTTTACATAAAAGGCGGGGATTTCATTGTAACAATAACAAACGATGCTTGGTTCGGCAATACCAACGGGCCTTATCAGCATTTCAGCATGTCCGTTTTCAGGGCTGTTGAAAACAGAAAACCTGTGCTAAGGGCAGCCAATACAGGCATATCCGGTTTTATTGACAGCAGTGGAAGGATACTGGATAAGACAGACCTTTTCGAAAAGACTGTGTTGACAAGAAAATTCAGGACGGACAGTACCTTAACCTTATACACAAAATACGGGGATATCTTTTCTTATCTCTGTATTGTAAGCTCCTTGCTTTTACTGATGAAGAGGAAATGAGGTAATAAATTAAATATGGCTCTTTCTCATATTGAGTGGGTAATTCCCTTTAGAAAAGGGGGATGATTACCTACATTCCCCCTTAGAAAAGGGGGATAAAGGGGGTTGTTTCCCCCTTAACAAAGGGGGAATTAAAGGGGGTTGTTTCCCTTTATTAAGGGGGAATAAAAAAGGATTACCCATTTAAAATGAGAAAGAACCAAATTAAATATCACAAATTCCCTTAATTTGTTTTCGGGGAATAGTTTAAAACATGGAGGAATTAAATATGTTAATGCTGGGAGATTTAAGAAGTGAGATAACAGGGCTTAAGGATAGGATTAACGCATTAAGAGGTTATCTTTGATGTAGATGAACTAAAAAACAGACTATCAAAAATAGATCAGGAACTCTCATCGAAAGATGTCTGGGAATCCCCCTTAAAAATGACGGAACTTCAAAAAATTAAATCCGAAGTAGAGGAAATCCTGCAGCCTGTAGAAGATACATTCAACAAAATATTATACCTTGAAGAGTCTTTGGGCATATTAGCAGAGGAAGACGGGGATATTTTTGCCAATGATATAAAAAAAGAAATCAGTTTAACCAAAAAAGACATTGAAGACATGGAGCTTAAACTGCTCCTTTCTGGAGAAGTCGATAAAAATAACGCCATTGTAACCATACATCCCGGTGCAGGAGGAACAGAAAGTCAGGATTGGGCACAGATGCTGATGAGGATGTATCTAAGATGGTCAGAAAAAAACGGATTTAAAACAGAGATCATAGATTTACAGACAGGAGACGAGGCTGGTATTAAGGGCGTTACCTTTACTGTTACCGGTAAATATGCTTACGGTTATTTAAAGTCAGAGGCCGGTATTCACAGGCTTGTAAGGATATCTCCATTTGACGCAAACAAGAGAAGGCATACGTCATTTAGCGCTGTAATAGTCTATCCTGAGATAGAAGATAATATTAGCGTGGAAATAAAGGAAGATGACTTAAAGATAGACGTATTCAGGGCATCAGGCGCAGGCGGCCAGCATGTAAACAAGGTATCATCGGCTGTAAGGCTTACACATATTCCAACAGGCATTATAATAGCTTGTCAAAGTGAAAGATCCCAGCACAGAAACAGGGAAGTTGCTATGAAGGTTTTGAGATCAAGGCTGTATGATATGACTTTAAAAGAGAGGGAGAAAAAACTTGAGGGCATTGTAGGAGATAAAAAAGATATATCATGGGGCAATCAAATCAGGTCTTATGTTCTTCAGCCATACAGGCTTGTCAAGGATCATAGAACCAATTCTGAAATAGGAAATGTTGATGCTGTTTTGGATGGAGATATAGAAGTTTTTATCAAGGAGTATCTGAAATTGCTGACAAAGAAATAAAATCATTTTAAATATTTCTATTGGTGGGAATGCCTCTCTATTACTTATTAATAAATATTTTATAGTTGTAATAGTAGAAGCTGTTTATTTGTTGGTAACAGATATTATTTTTTTATTAACAATGGGTTTAAGACATAATAAGTTGGGGATGTTTTATGATTTGTAATATGAAATTGGTAGTAATTTTTTGTATTGATTTTAACTAACAATTTATTGCCCTTGATTTAACGGATAAGCTATAATGACATGGTTTAATATATTTAAGTTATTAACAATTATTAATAACCTGTTGATAAATATATAAATAACATTTTAGAAGACGGGTTAGGAGACAGGCGGCAAGGTATCTGATATGATTATGAACACAGAGGAAATCTGGAACAACAGTCTTTTGAAAATAGCGGAAAAGGTTGGAGCGAGCATGTTTGAGCTCTGGTTTAAACCTATGAAGCTGTTGAACATAAAAGACAGGACAGCCACAATAGAGATACCAAACAGGTTTTTTAAGGACTGGATAGAAGATTATTATCCTCATATAATAGCTGATACTTTGGCAGAGGGGACAGGGCAGCCTCTTACGGTTAAGTACAAGACTGCTGAAAAAGAGGATATCACTATCCGAAAGCAGGATACAAGACTTGAAAACAGGAAAAACAGGCTTGCGAGCAGGGGTATTTATCTGAATCCGAAATATACATTTGACACCTATGTTGTCGGACCCTCAAATCAATTTGCCCACGCGGCTGCCAAAAGGGTGGGAGAAAATCCGGGCGCTTCTTACAATCCACTTTTTATTTACGGTGGAGCCGGACTCGGAAAAACACATCTTATAAATGCAGTTGGAAACATGATTGTTGATAAAAATCCAACTGCCGTGGTCTGCTATGTATCATCCGAGCACTTCACAAATGAAGTGGTGTCTGCAATAAGACACGGAAAAATGGATGAATTCAAGCAAAAATACAGGAACGTCGATATCCTTTTGATTGACGATATTCAGTTCATAGCCGGCAAGGGAACAACCATGGAGGAGTTTTTCCATACATTTAATTCTCTTTACGAAAAACACAGACAGATAGTTGTTTCGAGCGACAGATCTCCAATGGAAATATCAGATATTACTGACAGGCTGAGGTCAAGGTTCAGTATGGGCCTTATAGCTGATATACAGCTTCCAGAGGTTGAGACAAAACTGGCAATCATATACAAGAAATCAGAACTCGAAAAGTTGACCATATCTGATGATGTCGCGTACTTTATAGCCGCAGGCGTAAAGTCTAATATCAGGGATCTGGAAGGTTGCCTTATAAAACTCGGGGCTCACGCCTCCATAACAGGAATGCCTATAGATATAAACATGGCAAAGACGGTTCTCAAGGATTTTATATCTGATAACGATAAGGTAATAACAGTTGACACCATACAAAAGGCTGTATCAGAATATTTTGGCATAAAGATTCAGGATATCAAGGCAAGAAAAAGAACTAAAGAAGTTGCCAATGCCAGACAAATAGCGATGTATATATCTAAACAACTGACACAACTATCCTTAAGCGAAATTGGAAGGTGTTTTGGCGGAAAAGATCACGCTACTATAATATACGCATGCAATCAGATAGAAGAAAAAAGGGCGAAAGACGCGATTTTAAATAAAAACATAGAAAATATTATAAGGAAACTTAAATAAAAGCCCGGTGCATAAAAGTTACGGCTTTTAACGCTTGTTGTCTGAATAATCTAAATTTGGAGGAAAATAATGAAGGTAATAGTACAGAAGGATGAACTGCAAAAAAAACTTTCAGACATTCAGAACATTGTAGAAAAGAAAAATACAATGCCTATCTTGAACCACTTTCTCCTGTCTGCAGATGCAGAAGGCGCATATATAACCGCTACCGACCTTTCAACTGCGTTTAAAGAGCCCATTGAGCTGAAAACCGTGGAACCGGGCAAGATGTGCATACCGGCAAGAAAGCTTTTTGAAATTGTAAAAGAAGTGGATAATGATATATCTATTGAATCAGAGGACTCCCAATGGGTAAAGGTAAAATCAGGAAAAAGCAATTTTCGCCTCGCGTGTCTGTCATATGAAGAGTTTCCGGCCTGGCCTTCGATGACAAAGGCTGAAGAGATTGTGCTTGATTCCGCGCAGCTTCTGGAGACAATTGATAAAACCATTTATGCTGCCGGAGAAACTGATACGAGATATGTCCTTAACGGACTTTTATTCCATTTAAAACCAGGCGGGGGACTGACAGTTGTCGGCACAGACGGCCACAGACTGGCACTATTTGAAAGCACGATTAACCACGGTCATTCTGAAGAAAAAAAGATGATTATTTCCCGAAAGTCGGTCGCTGAACTGAGGAGATTTCTGAATGAAGAAGGAAAGCCAGTTGATGTGGCGATAGGAGCTAATCATATACTTTTTAAGACAGGCGATATTCAGTTTTTAACCCGTTTAATAGAAGGTACTTACCCCAATTATGAGCAGGTCATACCAGCCTCAAACAAAAAGCTTCTGATTGTTGACAGAAATTTGCTCACAAAATCCCTCAAGCGGGTTTCCATAATGAGCAGAGAGAGAAGTAATGCTGTTAAGGTGGACATAGAATCTTCTTCGTCAGGCGGCAATATGGTTATTTCAGCGAATAATCCGGATCTCGGGGAGGCAAAAGATGAGATTTCCGCAAAGTATGACACAAACCCGTTAACTATCGGCCTCAATGCTGGCTATATACTTAATGCCTTAAGTGTTATGTCATCGGAGAATGTAATTTTAAAATTGGAAGAGGCATTAGCGCCGGTACTGATAATGGAAGAAGGAAGGGAAGATTACAAGTGTGTAGTTATGCCTATGAGATTGTAATAATATAAACAGCCAAAGTTGAGGAAGAGCATGGAAGAAACCAAAATAGAAGACGAAGAAGCCTACGGGGCTGAAGCAATAAAAATATTAAAAGGGCTTTCGGCCGTAAGGGTGAGGCCTGCGATGTACATTGGTTCAACAGGGATAGATGGATTGCATCATCTTGTTTATGAGGTGGTTGACAATAGCGTTGATGAGGCGCTCGCAGGATATTGCACAAAGATAGATGTATTCCTTCATCATGACGGCAGTTGCAGCGTTATAGACAATGGCAGGGGGATACCCACCGGCCTGCATCCCGGCGATGAGGCGGGCAGGACAGCAGCAGAGATAGTTCTTACAGAGCTTCACGCCGGCGGAAAATTCGAATCCAAGGCGTATAAAATATCAGGCGGCCTTCACGGGGTTGGCGTATCCGTGGTTAACGCGCTTTCTGAATGGCTGGAAGTGGAGATTAAGCAAAACGGCCTTGTGTATGAGCAAAGGTTTGAAAGAGGGGCGCCAACCCGGCCTTTGACAGTAGTGGGCAAGACAAAGGGCGTTGGAACAAAAATAACCTTTAAACCAGACAACCAGATATTTGAGATTCTTGACTTTAATTACGATGTGCTTGCCCAGCGGCTGAGGGAGCTCGCATTCTTAAATAGGGGCATTCAGATAAGTTTCACGGATGAAAGGACAAATAAAAGTCAGGTCTTCTACTATCAGGGCGGCATAATATCTTTTGTGGAGCATCTTAATAAAAACAAGACCACTGTTCATTCAAAACCTATTTACATACACGGTGAAAAAGATGGAATAAATGTAGAAATAGCCCTTCAGTATAATGACGGTTACGCAGAAAACATATACACATTTGCCAATAACATCAACACAAAAGAAGGTGGAACACACCTTGTGGGATTTAAATCCGCCCTGACAAGGACTTCAAACAGTTATGCGACATCCGCCGGCATTCTGAAGGATGCAAAGGAAAGCATTTCCGGCGAGGACATCAGGGAAGGGCTTACATGTGTTATAAGCGTGAAGCTGCCGAATCCGCAATTTGAAGGACAGACAAAGATGAAGCTCGGAAACAGCGAGGTAAAAGGAATTGTCGAATCAGTATCAAACGAGGCCTTGTCCACTTTTTTTGAGGAAAACCCAACCATAGCAAAGAAGGTTATAGAAAAAGCTATTGCAGCAGCAAGGGCAAGGGAGGCTGCGAGAAAGGCGAGGGAATTAACGAGAAGAAAAGGCCTTCTCGAAGACACCGGCCTTCCCGGCAAGCTTGCTGACTGTTCGGAAAAAGACCCTGCGCGCTCAGAAATATTCATTGTTGAAGGCGACTCAGCCGGCGGCTCTGCAAAGCAGGGCAGGGACAGGCGTACCCAGGCAATACTGCCATTAAGGGGCAAGATACTTAATGTTGAAAAGGCCAGGTTTGACAAAATGCTTACCTCTGATGAAATAAAGACCCTTATAACAGCCCTTGGCACAAGCATTGGACCGGATGAGTTTGATGCTGATAAGGCGCGTTATCATAAAATAATAGTGATGACAGATGCTGATGTTGACGGCGCACACATAAGAACACTGCTCCTGACATTTTTTTACAGACAGATGCCGCAGCTTATAGAAAGGGGCTACCTTTATATAGCCCAACCCCCTCTTTTCAGGGTAAAAAGGGGAAAGACCGAAAGATATGTACAAAATGAATCAGAGTTGATGAAAATGCTTTTTGAGCTCGCTGCAGAGGATATAGAAATCGAAACACCACAGGGATTGCTCGGCAGCAAAAAACTTATTCCGCATCTCAAAAAGATTTCCGCATATCAAAAAGTCATGGAATGGTTTGATAAACGAAGGCAGGACCCTGATATTATGGGGCTTCTTTTGAAATGGGGTGTAGAAAAAAACACATTTAAGAGCAGGGATGAGGTTGAATCCCTCCTTATGAAACTGAAAGACGGTATTACAAACCTCAAGCATGAAGAAATAGTATTCGATGAGGAACACGGGGCCTACGGAGTCGAAGTAAGAAAACATAATTACAAGATGAATCTCTCCGAATCATTCATTCTTTCTCCTGAATACAGGGAAATTTCTCAATTATACAAAGAACTTCAGGAGACCTTTGGCAAAGCGCCTTACAGGATTAATGTTAAAGGGGAAACAAAAGAAGTATCTTCTTTAAAAGAGGTTTTATCCGTGGCAACAGACGCATCCAAAAAAGGATTAAGCATACAGAGATACAAAGGACTTGGCGAGATGAACCCCCAGCAGCTTTGGGACACTACAATGGATGCTGACAAAAGAACGCTTCTGCAGGTTTCTATAGAGGATTCGGTAAAGGCAGATGAAATATTCACTGTTTTGATGGGTGATCAGGTAGAGCCTCGTAAAGAATTTATAGTCAGACACGCCCTTGAGGCCAAAAACATAGATATTTAGCGAATTGTATTGTTCCGACGCCCCCCTTTCCCACTTAGGGAATTATAATTAGGCGCCCTCTTTTATTATTAGTAGTGGGGGAGGAGACGCCTTTTTACAATACGCTTTATTAGATCGTCAATTTTAGAATTATTTGACAAACACCCTCATTTATTTTACGATAATTTTATCGATTCCCAAAAATTAAGATGGAGGCAAAATGTCAACTACCACAATTTCACCAAAATATCAGGTAGTGATTCCCAAAGACATTAGGGAAAAGCTGCGCCTTAAGAGCGGACAAAAAATGACGGTTGTTACAAAAGGCGGGGTGATATATTTCATCCCTGAAAAACCTCTTTCGTTTTTTCGTGGATTTCTCAAAGGCATGAATACTAAAGACATACGTGAGCAGAAGGAACGTTAGATGTTTCTTATAGA
>JBBILM010000061.1:0-13095 GCA_037444915.1 Nitrospirota bacterium
CTTTGCAAAGAAAAAACCTCTGACATTTCTTACGCCGACAGAAAGCATTTCTTTTATTGTAAGGTTTTCGCTTTTCAAATAACACCATGCGTAACCGGCAAGAAAGGCGAAATCAAATAATATGTTTGGTTTTAAGCGGATTGCTTTTTTTATCAGAGGCGTCAACATGGGGAATCTGACCCCGTAAAAGAAGAGTTTCTGGAGATTTATCAGACTTCTTTTGTACTCTGATTTGATTATGCTGTCTTTGAAAAATGAAGGGGATGCAGAATCAAAGGATGAATCGAGCAATCCCTTTTGTCTCGCATATTCCGCGAGTTCCGTGCCTGGAAAAGGATGAAAGATGGCACACCACGGATAATCGGTCTTAATCTCGGCATTGAGGCTGACTGTCCTGAACGCGTCCTGGAGTGTTTCACCCGGAAGGCCGAGCATGTTATATGTTCTAAATTTTATACCGTATTTTTTCAGGAGGGCTGCTGTCTTTTTTATGTCAGCATCGCTTAATTTCTTTTTTAAAATAGTGTTGCGTATTTCTTCAGAGCCTGCTTCTATTCCAAAAAACGCATTTTTGCATCCTGCCTCGCTCAGCATTCTTATAATTTCTTCGTCAGCAAGATCAGCCCTAATAAGGCATACAAATGGAAGATCCACTTCTTGTTTATATTTTTCTGAAAACTCCGCAACCCATTTCTTATTAAGAATAAATGTGTCATCCTGCATATAAACGGTCTTCATGCCGTATTGTTTTCTCACGGTTTTAATTTCATCTATAAAGTTGTCAACGCTTCTGTATCTGACTATCTTGCCTTTTCCTTTATATAGCTTCATGTGTGCGTGGTTAAAGCAAAATGTGCAGTCAAACGGGCATCCCCTGCCAGCCATAAAGACTTTCTGAGACCTGTTTAGATAAGGGTATTTCTTTTTATAGAGCTCCCTGTCAGGGAATGGAAGTTCATCGAGGTTTTCTATCAAATGCCGCTGTTCGTTCTTTATGATTGTTTCATTGATTTTAAACCAGCAGTTCATTGTGTCCGAAATGTCTTCTCTCTTATCGATTTTATTCGCTATATCGAGTACCGCGTCCTCTCCCTCGCCGCGGCATATAATATCCACGGAGGGCTCTTTGATTATCTCAGGGAAGTAAGTCGCGTGAGGGCCTCCGAATATTATTCTGCAGGAAATCCTCTTTTTTATCTTATCCGCAAATTTCAGCCCCCACTTGTGTATTCCAGTGGTGCAGGAAAATCCTATAAGGTCTGGGGAGAAATCCTCGATTTCCTTTAAGGTTTTGTCTTCATTGCTTCCTGAGATGAACACATCCACCTCGTGGCCGTGTTTTTTTAGCACAGCCGAAAGGTACATGAATCCGAGATATTCGAATGCTATGTTTTGTACGAAAGCTATCCGTGCCATCTAAATCCCCCTTAAAAGCGCCCAGCCTTCATAGACCTGCTCTTTCAGTTCATAAAACGATGAGATTTTCGTCAACCGGTTCCACAGGTAAGACGGCCGCAAATAAAAATCCATAATAGCCTTTTTCTTTAATCTCTGAACCTGCTCTGTTGTAAGGTAATTGGTCGGCATTGCTATTGAAGAACCTGTCTGATCCATGATCATAAGTTCTGGATTTATAAGTCCCTCCTTAATCGCATCCTGCCTCAGAGGAGTGTTCATTCGTGGAACAGCTACATTGAATGACGCAAAGTCGCAGTCGATTTCCTTTAAAAAATCTATTGTTTCATTAATGGTATCCTCAGTATCTTCTGGCAGGCCGATTATAAAGGTGGCCACGGTTCTGATTTTATGCCTTTTGCAAAGGCCGAAGGTTTCTTTTATCTGTTCCTTGGTGTATCCCTTCTGATATTTCTTAAGTATCTTTGCGCTTGCTGATTCAACGCCGAATATTATGGTGTGGCAGCCGGCCTGTTTCATGGAAATGAGAATCTCTTCATCAACAACATCGACCCTGGAGTAACACACCCAGCCGAAATCAAACCCCTCATCCCTCATCATGCCGCACAGACGAAATGTGCGTTTTTTGTTTATCGCAAATGTCTGATCAAAGAAAAATATCTCTTTTTTGCCGAGTTTTTTGAGATACCTGAGTTCATCAACAACATTTTCTGCCTTTCTGTATTTGTGGCCTAAAGTGCTCATAACGCAGAACGAGCATCTGAACGGACATCCGTAATCAGTCAGAACGGTCGCGAATTCCTTGTGCCTGACAAAAGGGAACCGGTAGTTTTTTGATGAGAACAAGTCATGCCTCGGCACAGGCAATTCAAATTCCAGATTTTTTGGTCTTGTATATTTGACATTCGTTATTTCATCGCCTGTCCTGTAAACTATGCCGGTAATATCATTATAATCGCCCTCGATATATGAGATGATTTCCCCTGTTGTAAAATCAAGTATTGCAGCATCAGCAAACAGATTGTTTTTCATCCATCCTTCGGCGTCTTCAAGCACGATATCCCCGCTGACCACTATTTTCCTGCTGCCTTTTTTCAGTTTTTCCAAAAACAGCACGTCTTCTTCGAGTGACACGGCGCCTATCAGTGAAATAATCACATCAGGGGATATTGAGTCTATTTTACTTATGCAGCTATCAGGGTCAATCTTATCTGCTATGGCATCTATAACATAAATATCATATGCCTCGGCCAGTCTTCCGCTCAGCATGAGAAGGTCTGCTGGATGGAACAGATAATTGCTCTTTGAAACCTTGCTGCAGTAATAGTCCCTTATATATAACCTTTTGCCGGGGGGATTAAGAAGAATTACTTTTTTTCGCATTACAGTATGCCTTCGTTTTTCAGCGCACTGATTACATCTGAAGGTTTTATTTCCTTCATGCAAATATTATCGCCGCCGCACATGGCGGTCTTTGCATTGTAAACATTCAGGCAGGGGCTGCAATATATGCCCGCATAAAACACCCTGTTATTATACTCCGGGGGGCCGTACAGGGACGGTGATTCAGGACCGAAAAAGGAAACCGTGGAGGTGCCGAGAGCTGCCGCGATATGGAGCGGCCCGCTGTCATTAGTGATAAACAGGTCGCTTTTTTTGAGCAGAGCTATGAACTGATCAATATCAAGATATCCCGAGAGATTCATTATCCTGTCAGCAAACTTTTGCGGAAACAATGAATACACTTCTTTTACATAGGCTGACTCGTTTTTAGAGCCGACCAGAATTATCCGGGAGTTGTTTTTATTTTCGAGAATAGTACTTATAAGTTCCACAAAGCTTTCCTTGGGCCATCTCCTTTCTGTTGAGATGTCGCTGGCGTTAACATTCACAGATATGATGAACTCGTTATCCTTAACGCCTTTTTCTTTTAATAATGAGCTGATTTGGCTCAGCTTATCATTGCTAATTACAGGAGGCGTTAAGGTATAATCATCAACCGTTATCCCGATGGGATTAAGCTGCGCTGCGAATATCTCTGTGACATGCTTATGGGGGTTAAAATGCACGGGATAAGTCAGAAGATCGCCTCTCCATAACTTGGGCAGATAATAGCCAACCTTGCTTTTGGCGCTGCTGAGATATGAAACTATGGTTGAAAATCTCGCGAAAAATTCAAGGTCAAATACTACATCGAATTTTTCTTTTCGTATCTTGAAGAGTGTTTTTATCAGGTCCAGCGCGAAAATATAGAAGGATGACGTTCTTATGGAAATAACCTCATCTATTAATGGGATTTGCCTTGTGAATCTTGCATTGCTGTCAAAGGTAAGAAATACGATTCTGGCCAGAGGGAATTTAGTTCTCAGAGCCCTTAACATTGGCGTTGCGAGGAGAATGCTTCCCATACCGAGGTATTTTGTGATCAATATCTTTTTGATATCTGATGGCGGGGATGCTGAATTTACGTAAAGTCTTCTGATTTTTTCGTATGCCTCCAGGAATAAGCATATTACAAGCCCGGCGTACAAATCAATCATTCTCATCCGTTTAATATTCACTGTGCCCTAACCTGAACATTGAGTTGTATTTTAGAAGAATCAGTATTTTATTATAACGCAATTTTACAGATTTGCTCTATCAGTGAACAGAACCCTGAAATTAAAGATAGATACACTGAGCGTTTGCAGGAGAGAAGAGACGACTGTCGTGCTGCTTACGCAACATAAATGTTAACTATCGCAGCAACCCTAAATGGAATTATCAGAAGGTTTTTTTCTTTTCCTTAAGCCATTTTTCGATAAAAAGCGGGTCGAGATCTTTAGCCCTTTTCATATAGTAAAATGCCATCTCAGGATTCTTTATTCTTCCGTATGCGAGACCGAGTTCATAGTTGGGACGCGCCTTGGCCGGAGACTTTAACGCGGTATCCTGCCAAATGGTGAAATTGTTGTGCCACGCTGAATTCCGGTCATAAGCCGAGGCAGCTAAAACAGCGATAATTACCAATGTAATAAGCATCTTGAATAAACTATGCATATAAAAATGCCTTGAGGACTCATCCCTTTATTTTCGCATAACGCTGCTCAGCTAAAAACTCAAAAATACTATGTCTAAGCCGCATCAGGTGAAGTCTTGAATAAATCCGTGCTAAGGTATTTCTCCCCCCTGTCCGGAAAGATAACCACAATAGTTCCCTTGCCGGTTCTTTTTGCTGCATTTATTGCCGCAATCATAGCGGCTCCGCTGCTCATGCCAACGAAGATGCCTTCCTGCCTTACAATCTGTCTTGCCATCGCAAAGGCGTCTTCGCTCTCAATCATAACTACTTCGTCTATTTTTAAGGGATCGTAAATCTCCGGCACAATAGCCTCTTCCATGTTTTTCAATCCCTGAATATAATGTCCTTTTATAGGATGCGCCTCTATGATTTTTATTGCGGGATTCTTTTCCTTCAAGTATCTTCCTACGCCCATAATCGTTCCTGATGTGCCGAGAGAGGATACAAAATGACTTATAGTTCCTTCAGTTTGTATCCATATCTCTTCAGCGGTTGTTCTGTAGTGGGCGAGTTTGTTGTACTCATTCGAAAATTGGTCGGGCATGAAATACCTGTCAGGATAAGTTGATGCCAATTCCCTCGCCTTCATAATGGCGCCGTCAGTACCTTTATCCGCCTTAGTCAGGGTTACCCTTGCGCCGAATGCCTCTATCATCATTCTTCTCTCAAGAGAAACCGCTTCGCTCATAACAATCTCAACATCATAGCCCTTTACCGCACCAATCACTGCCAACCCTATACCAGTGTTGCCGGAGGTTGGCTCCATTATGGTTATTCCCTTTCTTAATCTCCCGCTTTGTTCGGCCTGCTCTATCATCTTAAGGGCAATCCTGTCCTTGATGCTCCCAGTAGGATTAAAGCCTTCAATCTTTGCGTACATATCCACATCGGGGTTTGGATTGAGGTTTGATATTCTTACAAGAGGAGTATTTCCGATTGTCTCTATGATGTTTTTAAATTTCATGCTGTATCATATCATAAGAATAAAAATATTTTGCATCAATCAACATTAACCAGAAAAATGCATTAATATAGCGGCATATAAACAGATAAAAGCCTTTATAATTCGCAATTTATAGCAACGATCAAATGAATCATTCATGTCTTTTTTTTATTTGATATGTTTTATTTGCGAGCCTCTGTAATGTGGCGGGATAAGGCCATTTATCTGTCCATGCCACTATCAAATTGCAGTTTTAGGGTTAAATCATCCTTTATTATCCGGCTCAGGCGTGATTTTGAGCGTGTGTTTTTTTGTTGAAAACAGGACATTTTTTTATTGCTCTGACAGGAATGAATTTTTAGCTTGACAAGTTTTCGCTGTTTAAAGTATAAATAAGGCGTTTTGGTGTATTAAAAAAATATACACTCGAGGTGATTATGAACGAGATCACACCAGGTAGTTACATGCCGTCCGAATATCTTCCCATAATAATTCTAATGATAGTGGCTTTTGCCTTTGCAGGCGGCGCCTTGTTATTAGGCTCGGTTTTCAGGATAAAAAGGCCCTACATGGAAAAGCTGCTTCCATATGAATCAGGTAATCCACCCATAGGAGAACCTCGTTACAGATTCAATATCAAGTTTTACATTATCGCGATGCTGTTCGTAATATTTGATGCCGAAGTAGTGTTTATGTATCCATGGGCGATTGTCTATAAGGAAGTGGGCTTCACAGCTCTTGCAGGAATGCTGGTATTTATAGGCATATTGACATTGGGTTTTATTTACGAATGGAGAAAAGGCGCTTTAAAGTGGGATTAAATAAGTCCTCGGCTGCAGGCTTGCAGCTTATTGTTTTAAGCAGCAGCCGCCAGTCAGATGTAAAAAGGAGGTGAGGGTAAATGGTAATAGACGGTACAACAGCAGTAGTTGAAGTTGAAAAAGGATTAAAGGTGATTCCAGGCGCAAATACTATCATAGCGAGCATAGACAAGATAGTTAACTGGGGAAGGCTTTCATCACTCTGGCCCATGACATTCGGACTGGCCTGATGCGCCATAGAAATGATGACGACGGGATCGTCACACTATGATCTGGACAGATTTGGAGTAATCTTCAGGGGCTCTCCAAGACAGGCCGACTTTGTAATTATAGCCGGAACTGTCACCAAAAAAATGGCGCCGATTGTTCGCAGGGTCTATGACCAGATGCCTGAGCCGAGATATGTGATCTCGATGGGTAGTTGCGCGTGTTCTGGCAATATTTACAACACATACAGCGTTGTTCAGGGTGTTGATACATTCTTGCCTGTGGATGTGTACATACCGGGATGCCCGCCAAGACCCGAGGCATTGCTGGAGGGCATTATTAAACTGCAGGAAAAGATACGCAAGGAGCAGTTTAAATGGAGCAGGTGGAGATAAAAATCGCAATGCGTGAAGCGTATAAGGGAAAAAACAGATTACGCATCACGGAGGTAATATGGAGCCAAAAGAAATAGCTGAATTGATAAAAGAAAGATTTGTATCAGAAGTATTGGATATTAAAGACTTCTGTGATCAGGTGTCTGTAATCGTTAAAAAAGACAGAATAAAAGAGATAATGAAGTACCTGCACAGCACGCCTGAACTTTATTTTGATTTGCTGACCGACTTATGCGGAGTCGATTACCTCGGCAAAAAAGAGCCAAGATTCGAGGTCGTATATCATCTTTATTCCATAAAACACAGGCATATGATAAGAATAAAGGCTGAGGTGGCGGATGATGAGTGCTCCATAGACAGTGTGGTTGACATATGGGCTGGCGCAGACTGGCACGAGAGAGAGTGCTTTGACCTGTACGGCATTGCCTTTAACGGTCATCCGGATTTAAGAAGGATACTGATGCCAGAGGATTGGGAAGGACATCCTTTGAGAAAGGATTATCCATTAAAGTCGGACTTGGGTGATATGGAATGGAAGGGTGTCAAAGAGGTCATAGAGATCGCGGAAAAAAATAAAGGATACGAGGTCAGATAATGACAGCAGGCACAGGAGAAATTAAAACAAAAGAACTGACTATAAGCATGGGGCCGCAGCATCCGGCAACCCATGGCGTATTAAGGGTTGTTCTGGATCTGGACGGAGAGACAGTAGTAAAATGCACTCCATATGTTGGGTATCTGCACAGGGGAACCGAAAAGTTGGCAGAGAACAGGACATATTTGTCAGCATTGCCCTTAATGGACAGGCTTGATTACATATCGAGCATGTCAAATGATATAGGTTACTGCGTTGCAGTGGAGCGGCTTTTTGGCATAGAACCGCCGGAAAGGGCTAAATATATAAGGACAATAATGGGTGAGATGACGAGGATAAGCAGCCATATAATCGGCGTTGCTACTCACGCGCTGGATATCGGCGCCATGACCCTGTTTCTCTATTCTTTCAGGGACAGGGAATGGCTTCTGGATCTGTTTGAGATGACATGCGGCGCCAGGCTTACTGTAAGTTATCCGAGAATCGGCGGTGTAAGAAACGATGTCAGCCAGAAATTCCTTGACAGCCTGTACAAGTTTACCGAGGAGTTCCCCAAAAAAATAGAGGATGAATACGAGACACTTATCGACCAGAACAGGATATGGCTGCAAAGGACTAAAGGTATAGGAGTGATAAGCGCGGAGGACGCGATAAACTGGGGATTAACAGGCCCTACTCTGAGGGGTTCGGGCGTTCCCTATGATGTGAGAAAATACGCGCCTTATGATGCCTATGATAAGGTCGAGTTTGACGTTCCCATAGGAAAAAACGGAGACGTATATGACAGGTATAAATGCAGGATGGAGGAGTTGAAGCAGTCCAACCGCATTATTAAACAATGCATAGAAAAGATGCCTACCGGACCTGTCATGGCGCCGGATGCGCCTAAATTTACGCTTCCGCCAAAGGATAAGGTTTTAACAGATATGGAATCGCTGATCCATCAGTTTGTTCTTATAACAAAGGGGCCGATGAATGCGCCCGAGGGGGAAATTTACGCGGCAACAGAAGTGCCAAAAGGAGAACTCGGTTTTTACATCATAAGCGACGGCACAGGCAAGCCTTACAGACTGAGGCTTAGGGCCCCATCTTTTGTGCATGTGTCTGTTTTGCCGGTGCTGTGCAAAGGCGGGCTCGTGTCGGACGTGATAGCTAACATTGGCACGATTGATATAGTTCTTGGAGAGTGCGACAGGTAGGATATAAGTTATCAACAGATACGGAGGAGGTGCTATTTGGACAGCCTTGAGACATTAATCCCTGCAGGAATTTTAAATATAGTGATAATCCTGGCAAAGATAGCAGTAGTAGTGGCTGTTACCATGCTGCATGTGGCGTACGCCACCTATTTTGAAAGAAAGGCCATAGGCCATATGCAGATACGGCTCGGCCCCATGAGAGTCGGATTTCACGGAATACTTCAGCCAATAGCCGACAGCGTCAAGCTTTTTTTCAAGGAAGACATTATACCGGCGCAGGCAGACAAGCCGGTATTCAAAATATCGCCTCTCATACCTGTATTTGCGACCTTGAGCTCTGTTGCGGTAATACCCTTTTTTGAAGGTTTTGTCATAGCCAATATAAATATAGGATTGCTATACATTATAGCTATGTCTTCGTTGGGAGCGTACGGCATTGTAATGGCAGGCTGGGCTGCTAACTCAAAATATTCATTTCTTGGAGGACTTAGGTCATCGGCGCAGGTAATAAGCTATGAAATTGCAATGGGAATGAGCCTTGTTGGAGTAATGATTATGGCAGGGTCATTGAATCTTAATGATATAGTCAAGTCCCAGCAGGAGTACTGGTATGGAATGTATCTTATTCCCCAGTTCATAGCATATTTTGTATTCATGGTAGCGGCATTTGCTGAGACCAACAGGACGCCTTTTGACCTGCCCGAGGCAGAGAGCGAACTGGTAGCGGGTTATTTTGTTGAGTACAGCGGCATGAGGTTTGCCTTATACTATGCGGCTGAATATATTGGAATGATAGTAATGGCGAGCATGGCTGTCATATGCTTCTGGGGCGGATGGACTATCCCGCCTGTGCTTGCAACTGCCATACCCGCGTTGGAAGCTGTACCGGGTATTGTATGGTTTTTGATGAAGGTGTATTTCCACATATTTTTATTTTACTGGATAAGGGCTACCCTGCCGAGGTACAGGTATGACTACCTGATGGGTCTGGGATGGAAGGTGCTTATACCGCTGGCGCTGGCAAATATAGTCATTACGTCAATTGTAAAATTCTATAGCTGATAAAGGTGGGTCATATATGACACTAAAAGACTTCGCAAAGAAAATCTTTATGATCGAAATACTGAAGGGCATGGCCTTGACACTGAAGATGATGTTTACCCACGCAGTGACAAGACAGTATCCAAAGGAAAAAAGAGACCCGTTTCCGGGTTTTAGAGGCCTGCACGCGCTTCCAAGGAAATCCGATGGTTCAGCGAGGTGCGTTGGATGCGGCCTTTGCGCTGCAGCATGCCCCTCTCAATGCATTCATATTTATACAAGCGAAGGCGCTGATCATACAAAGGTAGTTGACAGATACGAAGTAGAGGTACTGAGATGTATTTTCTGCGCATTTTGCGTTGAGGCCTGTCCTTTCGGGGCAATAGTTCTTACTGACCATTATGAATATTCAGACTATACAAGGGAAGCGCTTTTTATGGATAAGGATAAGCTGCTTTCAAACTGGGACAGATTTATGGCCGGCAAAAAAGGCGAGGAATATTTTGAGAACTTCTGGAGGCCAATGAGTGAAGATTTCACAACCCCTGAAAACCAGCCGGTATTCAGAGGTAGGAGGACTGAGTGATGCTGCCTAAACTCTTTTTTGGTTATTTTGCTGTTGTCATGATAGCGCTGTCGATACTGATTATAACAAGGAAAAATCCGGTTCACAGTGTGCTGTTGATGCTGGCTATGTTTTTTCACATAGCTGCCATGTATTTGTTTTTAAACGCGGAATTTCTGGCTGCTGTCCAAATTATATTATATGCGGGAGCAATATTAGTTCTGTTTCTATTCGTAATAATGATGCTGAATTTAAAGGAAGAGTTTGTCAGAACCAGATACATGCACAAATGGCCATTAAGCGCGGTGCTCGGTGCATCGATACTGGTAATGATATTTTTTGGAGTCAGCAATATTGCGCAGGGCCCGGCTGGAACCGACAGCATAGAAGCTATTAAGGCAGAGACTCAAACAAAGGCATTGGGCAAGTTATTATTCTCAGAGTACTTAATCCCGTTTGAGATAATAGGAATAATTTTAACAGTAGCGCTGGTAGGGGCATTTGTGCTCGCAAAGAAAAGAGATTAGGGAGGACAGATGGTACCTTTGGAATGGTATATAGGCTTAAGCGCAGTTATCTTTGTGATAGGGATGGTAGGCTTTCTGATAAGGCAGAATATAATCATAATGCTTATGTCCGTGGAACTAATGCTGAATTCGGTCAACATAAGCCTCGCAGCTTTCAGCCATTATCTTCAGGATTTGAGAGGGCAGATACTGGTGATGTTTGTTATAGC
Source organism: Nitrospirota bacterium (assembly GCA_037444915.1). GTDB lineage: Bacteria > Nitrospirota > Thermodesulfovibrionia > Thermodesulfovibrionales > Dissulfurispiraceae > JBBILM01. The sequence continues at coordinate 10,980 of JBBILM010000061.1, forward strand.
TGTTGCGGCTGCCGAGGCTGCGATAGGACTCGCAATACTTGTTTCTCTGTTTAAAAATAAGGCTGCGGTTCATACTGATGAAGTCGCAGAGATGAGAGGTTAATATCATGAAAACAAACCATTACTTGTTGGCAGCAGGGATTATAGGGGAAAGAAATATGAATAAAGGCTGCAAAAGGGCGGGGTAGACAATGGACAAATATATCTGGATACCATTATTGCCAATCATAGCATTTTTAATCAACATTACATTCGGAAAGGAAATCATCAGGGACAGGGCTCACTGGATAGCAATCCCGGCTGTATTGGGCTCGTTTATTGTATCTGTGCTCACATTCTTTGAGGTAGCCGGCGGCAAGGTAATTAATTATGATGTTTACAACTGGATAATATCCGGAAACTTTAAGGTGACAATCGGATTTTTAATAGACCAGTTGACCGCTATAATGCTGATTGTGGTGACGAGTGTAAGCCTTCTCGTTCACATTTACTCTGTCGGATATATGCGCGGAGACAAAGGTTACTACAGATTCTTCTCTTATTTAAGCCTGTTCACCTTTTCCATGCTTATGCTCGTAATGAGCAATAACCTCCTGCAGATGTACTTTGGATGGGAGGCAGTCGGTCTCTGCTCGTATTTCCTTATCGGGTTCTGGTACGAGAAAAAGAGCGCCGCGGATGCAGGAAAAAAGGCATTCATAGTGAACAGATTCGGAGACTTCGGGTTTGGACTTGGGGTGATAATGATATTTCTTATGCTCGGCAGCCTTCACTATACAGACATATTTGCCAATATAGGAACTTTGCAGGGGATGACAATAAATATACTTGGATTCAACGTTGACCTTATAACATTGATAGCGCTTCTTTTATTCTGCGGCGCTGTCGGCAAGTCTGCCCAGATACCGCTGCATGTATGGCTTCCTGATGCGATGGAGGGCCCCACGCCTGTCAGCGCATTAATCCACGCGGCGACAATGGTTACGGCTGGTGTATTCATGGTCGCGAGATTTAACCCTGTATTTAACCTTTCGGAAGTGGCAATGAACGTGGTAGCAATTACAGGCGCGGTTACGAGTCTTTTTGCCGCTACCATAGCATTGGTTCAGAATGATATAAAAAGGATAGTCGCTTATTCTACAGTAAGCCAGCTCGGTTACATGTTCCTTGCCTGCGGGGTTGGAGCTTACGGCGCAGGGGTTTTTCATCTTTATACCCACGCATATTTCAAGGCTTTATTGTTTCTCGGCGCAGGAAGTGTGATGCACGCTATGGCCGGGGAACTGAATATCCAGAAAATGGGCGGGCTTAAAAAATATATGCCTGTTACATACTGGACATTCCTTATAGCATCATTGAGCATTGCCGGAATACCGGGTCTTGCCGGTTTTTTCAGCAAGGATGAAATACTGTGGCTGGCATATAATGGAGGGCCTGTCGGAAAGATAGTCTGGGCTATGGGAACGGCGGTCGCGGCTATTACCGCTTTTTACAGCTTCAGGATAATATTCCTGACATTTCACGGCAAATTCAGGGGAACTCATGAGCAGGAGCATCATCTTCATGAGTCGCCAAAGTCAATGACAGTACCGCTAATGATATTGGCCGTGGGTGCTGTATCCGCAGGCTGGATTGGCATTCCTGCCGCATTGGGCGGGGGCAACTGGATAGGACATTTCTTTGAGCCTGCTTTGGGACATCCGAATGTGACGGCAACTCATGCCGAAGAATATATGGTAATGGGAATATCGGTTGCAGGAGCGGTCGGCGGAATCATTCTTTCATGGATAATGTATTCCCTAAAACCCGAGATGCCGGGCAAAATAGCATCCGCTTTTAAAGGAGTTTACAATACGCTTTGGAATAAATATTATGTTGATGAGTTATACGACCGGACTATTGTGAAACCTACAATATGGATCGCCAATAAAGTCCTTGTGGGGGTTACTGACGGCAAAATCATAGAGGGCATAGTAAACGGTGTGCCAAAGGCAATCGGCAGTTTTGGAGAAAAGGCCAGAAAGATGCAGTCAGGCTATTTGCAGCATTATGCTGTCAGCATGGCATTGGGTTTGTTTGTAATACTGACTTTGGTTTTTATAGCAGCAGGTAAATA
>JBBILM010000062.1:0-12774 GCA_037444915.1 Nitrospirota bacterium
TGGGTAAGCGCGCTCGATGCTGCATCAATAAGCGAATTGAGCAATGTCCTGTCAATTGTCTGTCTTGCAAAAGTACCCTGTGTGACAACAAGGCCGCCAATTGCTATGGCTAAGATGGCAATTGCAATCAATGCTTCTATTAAAGAAAAACCATTGTTGTTTAGTTTGAGCATGATGAACAGCCTCCGTCTCCGCTTTCTGTTCTGATTGATGCTTTTCTTAAACAGACTCTTGAATATTTAGCTCCGTTGGATATACATACACTTCCGTCAAATATAGCGAGACCTCTCGGATCAATCGTCGGGCCGAGTCCGAAAACACCATATCCAGCAAGTGTTATATAACTTTCTGATACGCTCATTTGTCTGATTACGCTTCCACTGCATTTATCAGCCCCCCGTGATGTTCCGAGATCACGCACAGTAAAAGTCTTAGTTGCTGTATTAACACAAAGGCCTACATTTCTTGTCCTTTCCATCGCATATATCTTACTGTATTTCACAAGGTAATCCATCTGCGAGGCGTAATCATTAAATATATAGGTTTTTCTATATTCCAGAAGATTAGGAACTGCGATTATTGCCATAATCGACAGTATTGCGGCAGCGATGATAAGTTCAACTAATGAAAAGCCTTTTTTATTTAACAAATCAATCATACCCTATATAACAGCAAATATTATGCCAGCAGACCTCAAACTGATTTGTTTTTGTTTTTCAAAGAGTTTTATAAAAGGTAATTTGCGATATATGTAATATATTTCACAGTGATATGTAATCTGCTTCTCACTGCCTACTTCACCCTTGCGCCATGATTCACTTCCCTGTCCGGTATGACAACAGACAGCCTTCCTTCATCATCAGTAGCAGCAAGAAGCATTCCGTGAGACTCCACTCCCATTAGTTTTGCTGGTTTCAGATTCACTACAACAACCACCTTCATTCCTACTAATTCATCCGGATTATATGCCTTTGCTATGCCTGCGACGATCTGCCTTTCTTCCCCAATATCAACCTTAAGCTTAATCAGTTTATCAGATTTTTCGACCTTTTCAGCATTGATTATTTTTCCAACCCTTAATTCTACTTTAGTGAAATCTTCGATGCCTATAAGATTATTACTGCCCTGCTCTGTCATTTTTCCCTTCTCCTTAATAGTGTCAGACTTTTCAGGAACCTTGGTTCGCGCCTCTTCCTTAACGCTTTCTATACGGGGGAATAATGCGTCGCCCTTGTTAATGCCTGTTCCGGGTTCGAGAGTTCCCCACTTTATTGCTTGGTCAAAATTTATCTGTTCAATCATGTTTCTAAATCCCAACTGATGCCATAATCTTTGGGATGAATCAGGCATAAATGGATATAGATATACAGCAAGCAGCCTCAATGCCTCGGCAGATGAGTATATAACTGTTTTTAGTCTTTCATGCAGGACAGGGTCTTTCGCCAATGCCCACGGAGCATTTGAGTCTATGTATTTGTTTACGTAAGAAACGAGTTTCCATATCGCATCTATGGCCCTGTGAAAATCAAGATAATGCAGCGCGTCATCAATCTGGCCTTTGATGCCTTCTGCCAAAGTCTTCAATTCTGCTTCTGTTTCTTTAGTCTCTGGTATTGTTCCGCTGAAATATTTGTCAACCATCGTCAATATCCTGCTTGCGAGGTTCCCAAAATCATTCGCGAGATCACTGTTTATTTTGTTAATCATTACATCCTCGGAAAAGTCTCCGTCAAGTCCGAATGGCACAGTCGCAAAAAGGAAAAATCTGAAGGCATCTGTCCCGAATCTTGCGGCCATCTTCTCAGGGTCAATTACATTGCCAACGGATTTTGACATCTTTTTGCCGTCAACTGTCCACCATCCATGAGCGAATATGTTTTTCGGCAAAGGAAAACCTAATGCCATAAGCATTGTTGACCAGTAAACAGCGTGAGTCGTAAGTATATCCTTTCCTATTATGTGGTGGCTTGCAGGCCACCAGTCCTGTCCGTGACCCGTGACCTGCGAACCATGAACAGATGGCACAAGATACCTCGTGGCTGAATAGTAGTTCACAAGGGCATCAAACCATACATAAGTAACATAATTTTCATCAAAGGGAAGCGGTATTCCCCACGAAAGCCTGTGCTTAGGCCTTGATATGCAAAGGTCCCCGAGCTGTTTGCTTTTGAGAAAGCCCAGCACCTCATTCCGCCTTGATTCAGGAAGAATATAGTAAGGGTTATCTTCAATGTACCTGATAAGCGGTTCCTGATATTTAGACATCAGAAAGAAATAATTCTCCTCTGATATCTGATCAACCTGTCGCGCGCAGTCAGGACAATTACCCTCGATAAGTTCCTTTTCTGTCCAAAATCTTTCGCAGGGTGTACAGTACATTCCGCTGTAAGACCTCTTTTCTATCTCTCCGATATCCCATAGTCTGTTTAAGAGTTCTCTTACATGTTTTTTATGTTCTTCATCCGTAGTTCTGATAAATGCGTCATTGCTGATGTTCAATTTTTCCCAAAGAACCTTAAAGTTATTGACCATAATATCAGCGTGTTCCTGCGGCTCTCTTCCGCGATCCCTTGCAGCTTTTTCAACCTTCTGTCCATGCTCATCAGTTCCTGTCAGGAAAAACACTTTATTTCCTTTCAATCTGTTATATCGCGCCAGTATATCAGCGGCAATGGTGGTATAGGCATGCCCAATATGGGGAATGTCATTCACATAATAAATAGGTGTTGTAACAAAAAATTTATCCTTCGGCATCATCTCCTGAAGCGCCTCCTTCTGCCTTTTGGACGGTCTTTACGGCTGCCTTCGCCCTCTTTTGGTGCTGGCTGTTGAGCCTGCGGCGTTTGACCGGCAGGAGCTTTTGATTTAATCTGCTCTTTGACAGCGCCGACTGTCTGCTTATCTGACTGAGAATGTCTCTCCGGTTTTTTCATACTAATCTTCTCTTCTATTGAGGCTATAGGCACATCTTCCTGACCAATGGGTATTTCGTCATCAGATGAAATACTCGCTATATCACCGTCATATTCATATCTAAGACAGCACATGAGCCTGCTGCACAGACCAGAGAGTTTACCGACATTTAACGCGAGTTCCTGTTTTTTTGCCATTTTTATGGATACAGGGTCAAAAGAGGTCAAAAAAGCGCTGCAGCACAATTCCCTGCCGCATATGCCCAGCCCTCCAATAAGCTTTGCCTCGTCCCTCACCCCGATTTGCCTCATCTCAATCCTTGTCTTAAATTTTGCTGCAAGGTCCTTTACCAGTTCCCTGAAATCTATCCTGCCGTCCGCTGAAAAATAAAAGACTATTCTTTTTCTGTCAAGAGTTGATTCAGCTCTGATGAATTTCATCTGAAGTCCACGCGCCATAATCCTCTCGCTGCAAAATTCACCTGCTTCTTTTTCGAGTTTTTTGTTTTCCTCAGTGGTTTTAATATCGTCCTCAGTAACAACTCTTAAAACCTTTTTTAAGTCCCTTTCCGATTTTTCAACGAATTCAGTACCTCTTATGACCTTGCCAATGGCTATCCCGAAATCAGACTCCAGAACCACGGAATCCCCTTCCTTAACCTGTATTCCATTGACATCAAAATGATATATTTTGCCACAGGATTTGAACCTTATCCCGATAATATCCGGCATTTGATACCTCCTATTTCAACGGTTAAATGTCATAAGCCAACGACAACAGCATTAATAAATTCATATGCTTACATTATACCCTTGACTCATGACCGTTGACTATTGGCTTCATAATGCTTGCCACATAGTTCCATGTTATTGCCTTGTTAAGATTTGAATCAAGGAGTCCTCTGAGCATTTCAAGGCTTTGATATGCCTGCAGCAAATCCCTGATACCTGATTCAGAGAACTGTCGCCTGTTTTTTTTGCCCTCTGTTTCCTGCATGTCGCGCATAATTAATTCACCTGTATTGCCTGTAATTTTAAAGATAACCATATCCCTTAAAAATACATGAGCCATATCGAGCCATGCCTTTATTTCACCCTTATCTGTCCACGACTCTTTTGTAACACCCTTTTTCATATCGTCGAGCAGACTAATAAACCATTGTGTCTCTTTAACAATGTCCTTTGCTATTGCGATGCCGGGTCTTCCCATAGAAAACCTGATCGCAAGTTCGGCATCGCCTGTATCGATATTTTCAGAAATTACCTTCCTGCAGACATCCACGCCCAAAGGCTTAAATCTCACTGTTACACATCTGGACCTTATAGTATCAGGCAGCCTGTCAGGATTAGATGATACAAGGATTATAAGACTATCATCTGGAGGCTCTTCAAGGGTCTTCAAAAAGGAATTAGCCGCGTTGATATTCATTGTCTCGGCATCGTCAATTATTACTATCTTTTTTCTCGCCTCATTCGGTCTTAAATAAAGAAACTCCTCTATCTTTCTCACAGCCTCTATCGGATACTCATATCTGTTGCTGTCCTTTGCGCGGCGCTCCTCTAAAGAGAGCTTATCTTCCACATTATCGAGCGTAATGTTAAGAATATCCGGATGTATCGAAGCATCTATTTTTTTGCATGACATGCAGTTGTCGCAGCAATCGAAATTCACCGGATTCAGGCAATTAATCGCCTTTGCATAATTAATCGCGGCGAGCATTTTGCCAATGCCAGAATCACCGCTCATTAAAATAGCGGATGGCACCCGCTCTTTCTTGATCGTGCCATAAAGTATTCTTAAGGCATTGTCCTGACCTACTATGCTCTTAATCGCCATTTTACAATCTCCCATACCTTATCGCTCACTGTATCAACGGGCAGCGACGCATCAACCATCCCGATTCTCTCTGGATATGCCTTTGCTATATCAATAAAACCAGCCCTTACCTTTTCATGAAATTCAATATCTTCAAGCTCAAGCCTGTCAATCTTGTTTATGCCTTTGTTTCTCTTAAGGCCAGTGTTCACATCAAGGTCAAAAAGTATTGTCAGATGCGGCTTAATCCCGCCCGTTGCTATGCTATCAATGGCATTTATAAGTGATATGTCTATCCCACGGCCGTATGATTGGTAAGCAACCGTTGAATCGCTGAATCTATCCGTAATAACTATATCACCCCTATTTAAAGCAGGTATTATCAATTCATTTAAATGCTGTGCCCTCGCCGCGTTATACAAAAGCAGCTCCGTCATATAAGACATCTCTTTATGCTCTGGAAAAAGCAGTATCTCCCTGATTTTCCGGCCAATAACCGTTCCTCCGGGCTCAAGGGTTGTAACCACATTGCGGCCTTCTTTTTTAAGGCGCTCTGCCAGCAGTTTTGCCTGCGTGGTCTTGCCTGTTCCTTCTATGCCTTCAAATGATATAAAAATGCCTTTTTCAAGCTTTGCAGTCATAAGTTCCGATGTGTACTTTCTTTACGACATAGCCTCTTTCAGTCTCATGATCAACTGAAATGCTTTGATAGTCTCCTTAATGCTTCTTGAGCCGGTGCCGCATGAAGGCGTAATAAGAGTGCGAGAATTAACCAGTTCAGCGGGCATATGCTCACATAACTTTTTGAGATGATTACCCATTAATTCATTGATGTATTTGTCATCAACAGAGCTAATGGCGTCTGATGTAGGCACAATCCCCATTGCGAGGTATCCGCCCGTCTGAATAAAATTGCTTAATTCTTCATGATATATGGCGAGGGTGTCAAAATGATCAAATGCGTCGAAACTCAGTATGCTGACGCCGCTTTTAATCACCATCTGCCAGTCTGCCCTTCCACAGCAGTGTATACCTGCAATGCCTCCGGCATCTTCAATTGCGGAAACCATTTCTTTCAGCAATCTCAAAACTTCGGCGCTGTCAACTCCAAGATAGGAAGAACTGCCTATTGCAGAGAAAATCGGCTCGTCAATAAAGATAATAACACTGTCAGAGTGCTGCTTTAATAAATCTATCTGCCACCGCACCTTTGCCTTTAGGAGCATCAATGATATTTCCCGCAATTCTTCATCAAAGTATATGTATCTTCCGTAATTATCCTTAATTCCTAATGTATAGGTTATCGGGCCTGTAACATGACCTTTAACCGTATCAAATCTCCTGCCCTTTATTTTTTTTAAAAAAGCATGTAATCCCGCGGCATAATCCTCTGAAATCGCGATCTTCGTATTGTCTGAATACGATTCGTAAAACCTTTCGAGTTCGTCGCTCCCATCTCTCATGATCCAGATTAAATTATCCTTCTCATTAAGCCTGACAAAAGGCATGCTTTCTGAATACTGCACAAGCATTGATTCCCTGAATGAAAATTTTGGCAATTGAGGCCAAAACGGTATATCAAAGGTGTTGAGTATTAATTCACATGCTTCCTCAGGATTTATATGAGGCAAACTGCCTATACCTGTGGTAGAAAACGGCTTGATAATATATGACATATGCTATTATAGCATATGAGGCCGAACGACAGAATATCAGCGCAACAGAACTATAGAGAAAGAAAAAACCGCTCTGCTATACTGCTCTGCTGCTCCATTATCGCACTATGCCTTCTGGCCTTTGAGATTTCTTTTGCCCTGACAGACGATGAAATATTCCGATTTCAATCCGGGATAAAAGACAAACCCATCGGCGAAAAAATAGCGTTTTGGGCTGAAAAATTTATCGGCACCCCTTATGACGATAATCCGCTTGGTGAATATGTGTCAAGAGCGGCTATTGTGGCTGATGACAGGGTTGATTGCATGTATCTAACATTCAGAACTGTGGAACTCGCCTTATCCGATTCACCTGAAGAGGCGGTCAGTATAGCTCTGGATAAGCGGTTCCATTCCATGGGAATTCTTGACAGGGGAAGGATAACCAATTATGAATCGAGATTTGAATACGGAGAGGACATGATAAAAAGCGGCAAGTGGGGCCGGGAAATAACGTCTGAAATAGGAAAAAATATAAAAATACAGGCTCCGCGTGTTAAGGGTAACATGTCGGCGATCCCTTCTGCTGAACTGTTGAGACAGATTGCAAGGCTTAAAAACGGGGATATATTATTTTTTATCAAATATCCTGAAAAAAGACTAAAAGGCGAAGTCGTCGGTCATATAGGCATCGTTAAGACAGAATCACAAAAAGGGAAATCAGAGGTCTATTTAATCCATGCAGCAGGCACAAAGGGCAAAGGCGGGGCAGTCAAAAAAATATTGTTAACCGAATACTTAAAAAACTCGCCTTTCATAGGAGCCGCTCTTACACGGTTTGATTGATCAAAAAACTGGAATTAGCGAGTATTACGGCATGTGTAATGGCTGAAGATTCCCTGCAGCGAACTGCAGGGAATGCGCCTGCTATTCATTAAGTTTCTTAATTATATCGGGCATTTGAGATTTAAAATCAGGATGGATTCTTCCAAGAAAAATCTTCAACCCTTTCATCTCCAATTTAAGATCATCCATCTCCTTGAGACACCCTTCTATCTTGTCAATCTTCTCTGTAAGGGTTTTCAACTCCTGCTCCGCAAGGTTTAATCTTTCCTGTAAAATTATTATATCCTTCAACTTTGTATCCCCGCATTTGAGCGCTAAGACAATTGCCTTGTCTCAGCCGCCTTTTATTTAATGATTACAGATTACTTTCTCCTCTTTGCCCGGGTGCTTTTAAGAAGCTTCTTATGTTTATGTTTGCTCATCTTTTTTTTACGCCACTTTACTACATTACCCACTGCCTCACCTCCTTCTAAAATATGCTCGTTACCGGTCACTCGTTATTTGTTATGTGTTGCCTCCATAAAAGCCTCAAGCTGGAGTTCGATTGCCGAAGATTCTGTCCCGTCATAAGGGATGCTGATGCACGGAACTCCAAAGTCGTTGCTCACAGCCTTCATAAGGGCTGCAACGATTGTTCCTGGCATGCAGCCAAAAGGCATAACATTAATTATACCTGACGCCCCTTTATTAATAAGGTCTACAGCCTTTCCAATGCTTAAAACAGTCTCTCCTTCAAAAGACTCATGGACATACGGAGATGCAAGCCTCAATGTCTCTTTAGTATCCGGTTCCTTAAGGGTTTTTAGCATACCATTCACTGTGGCCGTTATTTTATGCTCTATCTTCTTCTGCAGAGCCTTTTTTATTAAGGTTTTAATAATACCAAAGCCGTCTTTTTTTATCAATGCCCTTCTCAATGCAACGTGATTCACGTAGTATATCCATTCTTCCATCGGAGCAAGCCATACCTCACCGCCGAGAGCCTCAACTTTTCTTATAAGATCCTCATTCGAGAACTTCTGCAGCCTTACGAATATCTCTCCGATTATCCCAATTAAAGGTCTTTTATCCTTGTATTTCGGCAGACCTTCAAAGTCCCGGACCATGGTCCCGATTACATTTTCCAATTTGCCGTTCATGCCCCGTAAAGATACGTATATTTTATTGTGATATTCATTGAACAGCGCATCAGCGGAACCCTTTTCCTTTTCATATGGTCTTGACTCATGCAGACATTTAAGGAGAATATCATACGCGAGAATTCCGCTCCATGCGGTTTTTGTAAACTCATTTCCTTTAATGCCAATCTCCTTATGAAAATTCTTATGCTGTTCAGGTGAAATGACAGGTATATCCTTACAGCCTATTTCATCAAGGATAACCCTCTGAAGCACATTGTACTGGCCAAACCTGCAAGGGCCATTAGCAGTAGGCATAAAAAATGCGGCTTTATCAGGCCTGAAATCAGATGTCCGCAATATCTTAAGCATATCGCCCGTCGTCACAGTGCATGGGTAGCACTCCTTGCCTGAAAGGTATCTTTTGCCTATATCAACGGATTCCCTGTCAGGCTCTGGCAGGATTTCCGCGGCAATGGAGGCATTCTCGAACGCGGCCTTCAGGGCAAACGCATGATCGGTCATGCGCGGAATGAAAATAGTGCGGTTTTTATCAAACGCAGATGAATAAGAGGTTTTGGTATTATAATTTACCTTTTCAGCTCCGGTTACGCTCTGCTGCTCTATAAGTCTTTTGCTCTGCTGCTCTATACTGTCGAGAAACGCTTCGCATCTTGTGATAGCGCCTGCGTCAGCGCTGTGCTCGTCTATCTCCAGATGAAGAAAAGGCTTGCCCCTCATTTCTTCCTTAAAGTATTTCAGGATAAATGAATCAGGACCGCACGAAAAATTTCCGATATAAACAGCGTAAAGATTTGGCGTATTTCTGACAATCCTTGCTGCCCTCAGTATCCGCTGCCCTGAGCGCCAGTACATATTTGGCCAGGAATCCTGAATCTGGATTTCTTCAAGAGGCAGCATGTCCATAGGCATTGAAAGAACATTGATATTGGAGAGCTTCTTGGGTATTTCGAGATTAACGCCGGAATCAAATGAATTGTATCCCCTGCCGATTATCACTATCACAGGATCATTTTTTCCCGAAAGAGTATTGTTAGTCATTGACTGCAATATCTCCCTGCCTTTTTGTTTAATCGTCCTCAGAAATTCCTCCTGTGCTGACTGAGCAATTTCGAGCGCTTTTTTAATCTCCCGATCCTTTACCCCGTAATCCCTCAATACGCTGAGCAGCTCTTTCCTGATATAATCCATGCCCTGACCGAAATCAATAATAGGACTGATGGTTTTTATTCCACTCATCGCGGCCTGCGCTATATAAGGAATTGCCTGAACATACGGGCACGCAACGCCTCTCTGGTACTCATCGCTGTTTTGATTTATGTTTATCGTGCTCGGAACAAATATCGCGTCTACTCTGGCGTCATGGAGATGCCTTATATGTCCATGTGCAACCTTTACAGGAAAGCATGTCTCGGACATCACATTTTCAATGCCTGAATTAATAACGTGCCTGTTAGTCCTTGGAGAAACAACGACCTCAAAACCGAGTTCCGATAAAAGCGTTGACCAGAACGGAAGGAAATCATGAAAGAAAAATATGTAAGGAATGCCGATTTTAATCGCGCTCCGTGTCCGCTTCTCTTGTCCGTTCACGGATAACGGATTACGTTCACGGTAAATGGTATGCGCCTTCCATAGCATCTCAGTCCTGAACTCAAACAAATCTGGAAGAGCTGTTCCCCGGCCGCGCCTCACATCATATTTTTCGCATCTTCCGCCGTAAAAAAGACTTCCGTCTTCACCACTGATCTTTACCTTGTTAATTTCACAAAAATTTGGACATCCACGGCACTCAAATGAGCTGATTTCATAGGGCTTTTTTGATAATTCGAATCCCTTGAATTTGGTTTGGCGCTTCGCAGCATCTGAACCAGCCTTGTTTCGCTCATTCATGTGCCTCATAGCAATAATTGCCATTCCGATGGCGCCCGTCACATCATGATTGGGTGGAACAACAACCGTCCTGCCCGTATATTTTTCGAACGCTGCTACAACTGCCTTGTTAAAGGCGACACCGCCCTGAAAAAAGATATTTTTGCCAATCGGCTTTCCCGCAACAACCCTGTTTATATAATTCTGGACAATAGAATACGCAAGTCCGGCAAGCAGATCATCCCTGTCAGCCCCTCTTTGGAGATTCGACATTAGTGAATTTTCCATAAAAACCGTGCAACGCTCACCGAGCCTGCACGGCTTATTTGAGCTAAAGGCTGCTTCGGCAAATTCTTTTTTTACTGAAATATCAAGTTTTTCAGCCTGTTCCTCGATAAAAGAGCCTGTGCCAGCCGCGCACGCCTTGTTCATCTCAAAATCTATAATAATGCCGTCCTTTATTGAAATGTACTTTGAATCCTGCCCGCCTATTTCAAATATAGTGTCCACATCAGGGTCTATAAATATCGCAGCGGTTGCCTGTGCAGTAATCTCATTTTTAACGATATCAGCGCCAACATAGTCTGCTATCATGTATCTGCCGGATCCCGTGGTGCCGACCCCGAGAATTATTACTTCATCACCTATTTCATCATATATCTCCTGCAGCCCCTGTTTTACGGCATCAATAGGCCTGCCTGCTGTCATAAGATAACGTTTGGCGAGGAGATTACCATCCTCATCGATTAGAGCAAGATTTGTGCTTATAGAGCCAATATCTATACCGAGGTATGCCGGAATCCGTGTTCGTTGTCCATGTCCATTTGTAATCGAACACCTCGTCTCCTGTATGTTTACTGACAACGAATAACTGTCACGGATAACGTCAACGTGTCTTTCGATAAAGCCGTCTCCAACCGTTATGAGCGGAGAATACTCACCTATTCCAGAACCTTCCCTGAGAAATAATCCATACCCCCTCTCGATCTCATCGAGCATATTTGAATCAAAGGCATTTATATTTCCCTCGTCAATATTTTTAAATGCCGCGCCTAACGCGCCCATCAATGCAAAATCAGGGGGTACGAAAAGCTCGCTCAACTCAAAAACCTCCCTGAATGCCCTTATCATGCCGGCATTTGCAGCCACTCCACCCTGAAACGCTACAGGGTTTTGAATCTCCCGGCCCTTTGCTATAGTGCCTTTAAAATTCCTCGCAACCGCAAAACACAGCCCAGCGACAATATCCTCCACAGGCGTGGCAATCTGCTGGAGGTGTATCATGTCTGACTTGGCAAAAACACTGCATCTGCCAGCTATCTTGGATATGCGGTTCGACTGAACAGCCATATTGCTGAAATCTTCGATGCTTAACCTTAACCTTTCAGCCTGCTGCTCAAGAAAAGAGCCTGTACCTGCAGCGCAAACAGAGTTTGTCGCAAAGTCCCTGATCTTTCCATAATCCAAAAGTATCAGCTTCGAATCCTCTCCGCCCAATTCTATAATTGTCTTAATATAAGGGAATAGTCTTTTTATTGAGTAAGACTGGGAAACAATATCATTTACGGGTTTTATGCCGAGTTCCTCGGCAATCAGCTTCCCGCCCGAACCCGTAATAGAAAGGGAGCTTTGAGGGTAACGGATTTTCAATTCCTTTAACAGCTTTATCGCTGTGTTTACCGGATGTCCGTAGTGTCTTATATAATGTTTTTCTATCTTATTGCCGTGTTCATTAAGAACAACGGCCTTAACTGCAACTGATCCTGCGTCAAGACCTACAAAATACATTCAGTCCTCCTTATTCCAAAATCCTTAAGCAGGCATAAATGCCTGCCATATTACGCATCAATTGCATTTTTTGGGTTAAGCCAGTTATTACCTGGTACTGTTCAGTTTATTACATCAAAATTATTTTTATCAAGCGCAAAATGTCCAAAAAAGGGCTATCAATATAACATGCGTAGACCAATATCCACGAACTTTAACAACAATGCAAATGCTGGTAATCAGGCTTATTGCATAAGGAAACTTCTAAGCGCGAATCATTCAGTTGTGCCCTGTATTATATCATCCACCCAACTGAGAGCAGCAGAGACATTTGGAAATCCGATAGTGCTTGTTAGAAGAATTATTGAGTGATATATCTCTTCAGGCGTTGCTCCGGATTCCAAAGCCCGCCTCGCGTGAGAATGAACAGCGCCTTCTGATTTTATGGCCGCTGCCGCGGCTAATTGAATAAGATGAGAGGTCTTTTCATCTATAGGGCCTGCAGCCCTTACAGCCTTTCCAAGGTTTCCGACAGCCTTGTAATAATCTTTAAACCTCTTTTTAATGCTAAGATACTGTTCAGGTAATTTTGACATTTGTTCCCTCCTGTTCATGATACAAATTCCTTTCCTGCTTCGTAAACTTCTTCCAATGCGGTTGGATGTCTGAGTATCTCGCCTTTGGCATCTATGCCTAAAAATCCCTTGCTCGCGTGTTCAGGGACGCTGATTGTCCTGAAAAATGCCTTTGCAGTTTCCTCTGCACAC
>JBBILM010000063.1:0-12643 GCA_037444915.1 Nitrospirota bacterium
AATTTTACCATTTCTGCTTTAATTCCAAAGTGTTATAGTTTATACACAGACACTAAATAATATAAAAATCCACCTTCATAAAAAGCAAGCTTATAATTCAACTTTCTTGCCTAAAGCACGTATTCAATGCTATTCTTAAATGTGAATTTTTCTTCCTTCCAGAAACCAAGCCGGTACATAAATAACGAGCTGAATTCATCAAAGAAGAGTTTTTCAGTCGGGAATATTTCTGATGAGGTGAGTGTTGCCTTGTGCTTTCCGGACATTTACGAAGTCGGCATGTCTCACCTCGGTCTAAAAATACTTTACGATATTGTAAATCGGATGCCATGTGCACATGCGGAAAGGATATTCGCTCCGTGGATTGACCTCGAAGAATACATGAAAAAAAACAGCGTCCTTCTTTCATCACTTGAGTCCAAGAGTCCGCTTAACAGCTTTGATATCGCCGGATTCAGCCTGCAATACGAACTTTCATATACTACTGTTTTAAATATGCTTTCACTTGGCGGCATACCTGTCAGATCAGAGGAAAGATACAATTCAAAAAAACAATTCCCGATAGTCATGGCCGGAGGTCCCTGCACTGTCAATCCTGCGCCAATGTCCGCATTTATCGATGCCTTTTTAATAGGAGACGGCGAGGAAGCCATAACAGAAGCTATTGACATAGTAAGGCAGTGGAAAATATCAGGTGATGGCAGGGTTATGAGCGCACTCCATGAAATTTCAAATTTAAATGGGTTTTATGTTCCGGCTGTCCATGATAAAAGCAGTTCTGTTATTAAAAGGAGATTTATTACGAACCTCAACGATGCGCCTTACCCCACGAATCCGGTTGTTCCATACACATCTGTGGTGCATGACAGAATTAATATAGAGGTAGCCCGTGGATGCACGATGGGATGCAGATTCTGCCAGGCAGGCATGATTTACAGGCCGTTAAGGGAAAGAAGTCCTGAAAAAATATTATCCATCGCAAAATCATCGCTTAATAATACTGGACATGATGAGGTGTCATTTACATCCCTCAGCGCAGGAGATTATTCTCAGCTTCTTCCTCTTATGAAAGAATTCAACTGCAGGTTCACCAAATCAAAGGTTTCTTTGTCTCTGCCCTCTTTGAGAGTTGCCTCTGTGAATCAGGACATCCTGAAAGAGGTTAAATCCATAAGAAAACCCGGCTTTACCATAGCTCCGGAGGCTGCGACTGATAGACTGAGGAAGGTTATAAACAAAGACTTTTGTGAAGATGATTATGAGAGGGTCCTGATGGCGCTTTTTAAAGAAGGATGGCTTTCAATGAAACTTTATTTCATGATAGGTCTTCCCTCAGAACGGGATGAAGATGTTGAAGCCATAAAGGACATGGCGATGAAGGCGTTAATCATCGCAAAGAAAAACACAGGCAGATTCGTTAACATAGGAATAACCATATCACCTTTTGTGCCAAAAACACATACGCCATTTCAGTGGTGCGGTCAGATTCCATTGAGTGAAATCATAAGAAAGCAACAGCACTTAAAAGCAGTCCTGAGCAATAAAAAATTAACTTATAAGGGGCACGACGCTGAAATGAGTTTTCTCGAAGCCGTATTCGCGCGCGGCGACAAAAGCCTCTCTGTCCTTATAGAAAATGCGTGGAAATCAGGATGCAGGCTTGATGGATGGTCAGAGCTTTTTGATTTTAGCAAATGGCTTGATGTAATGCATGCGACATCGATAGACGGAGCATCTTATGCGGAAAAAACTTACGAGAAGGATGAACAGATGCCGTGGGACAATATTGATGTCGGGATAAAAAGGGAATTTCTCTATAAAGAGTATGAAAAAGCATTAAAAGAAGAAAAAACGCAGGATTGTAAAAAATTATGCGCGGCTTGCGGACTTGCCTGCAAAGAAATCATAATTGAAAAGCATTCTCACACACGAAAAGATGACATAAAAGAAGTTTCGGCTGACGCGGCAAACAATTCAGCAGTTGAATCGTCAGTCCACAAAATCAGGGTAAGGGTTCAGTTTTCAAAAACAGGACATTTACGCTACCTTTCCCATCTTGAACTCGTTACAGCTATTCTGAGGTCTCTAAGAAGGTCAGGTGTGCCGCTTGATTATTCAAAGGGTTTTCACCCTGCTCCGCTTGTTTCTTTTGGTCCGCCGCTCAGTGTCGGAATTGCCGGTGAAAGGGAATATTTTGATATGGAGGTTTTTATGCCTTTTGATATAGAATTCTATATAAATGAATTAAACAATACACTACCCGAAGGGATTAAGATAATAAAAATGGCAATAATTCCAAAAAATGAACTATCTTTGAACAGATTCATAGGCAGGTACGAATATATAGTTAAAATCAGTGGAAAAGAGCCTGCTGTAATGAATAGTTCGCCGGTTCTTGTTAAAAGAGACGGTAAAGAGATTGATATATCCTCATGCATTGAATATATTAATACCGGCGCTATAATTTCTGGCGCTCCATTGCCGGTTGCGTGCTATCATATAATGCTTAAGGATAATGACAACATAAAAGTAAGAACCGGAGAGATTATGAATGCAGTGTTTAAGATGAACGTCGAGGAGCTGGATATTACAAGAACAGGCCTTTACGGGTTAAAACCCGGGGCACCCAACTCATGGGAGAAACCGCTATGACAACGGAACT
The DNA here is from genome assembly GCA_037444915.1 of Nitrospirota bacterium. Taxonomy (GTDB): domain Bacteria; phylum Nitrospirota; class Thermodesulfovibrionia; order Thermodesulfovibrionales; family Dissulfurispiraceae; genus JBBILM01. The sequence continues at coordinate 2,663 of JBBILM010000063.1, forward strand.
TCTGATCAATGTGACTAGAGAAGAAAGCCGGGTCGCCCTTCTGGAGGGCGGGCAGGTGGTCGAACTTTACATAGAAAGAAAAAGGGATGCAAGTATAGTAGGAAATGTTTATAAGGGTAAGATATTAAAGATCCTGCCGGGTATGCAATCAGCTTTTGTTGATATCGGCCTTGAAAAAGCCGCTTTCCTTTATGTATCCGATATAATGACCGACATGGAGGAATATTACACCGCTTTTTTAGAGGAAGGTTCTGAAGAACTTGACTCTGAAAAGTTCGGGCATATTCACAGGACATTGCCAATTGAGGAACTGATACAGGAGGGCCAGGAACTCCTTGTTCAGGTATCAAAAGACCCTATCGGCACAAAGGGTGCGCGTGTGACTTCGTACATTACAATTCCGGGCAGATATGTAGTATTGATGCCCAATGTTGAGCATATAGGCATCTCAAGGAGAATAGAGGATGAAGATACCCGCTCAGAACTGAAGGCATTTGCAACCCAGATCAAACCCAAAGGCTTCGGCATGATAATTAGAACAGTTTGTGAAGACGCCTCTCCCGAAGAAATACAGCATGATCTGGATTTCCTGATGCTCCTGTGGAAAACCATTCAGGAGAAAAAAGAAAATGTATCCGCCCCGTCTCTTTTATACAATGACCTTGATTTGATATTCAGAAGCGTCAGGGATTTTATGAAGCATGAAGTAGAAAGGCTTGTTATAGATTCGGCTGAGGAATTCGAAAAGATTAAGTATTTTGCCAAGACCTACTTTCCCAGATTAATCGACCGGATAGAACTTCACAATTACAAAGAGCCTATATTCGATGCATTCGGAATCGAACTCGATATATCAAGAGCCCTTGGCAGAAAGGTCTGGCTTAAATCAGGAGGATATATAATCATAGATCAGACAGAGGCCATGACTGTTATTGATGTTAACACCGGAAAGTTCGTTGGCAAGGAAAGCCTGGAAGATACGATTTTAAAGACCAATATTGAAGCAGTAAAGGAGATTGCCTACCAGATAAGACTCCGGAATCTGGGAGGCATTATAATCATAGACTTCATTGATATGGAAAAGCTCGAAAACAGGGAAAAGGTTTTCAATGCGTTTGTTGACGCGATGAAAAAAGACCGCGCAAAAAACACGATTTATACCATATCTGAACTCGGCATAATACAGATGACAAGAAAGCGGGTCAGGGAAAGTCTTGGCAGGGTTTTGTGCGAGCAATGCCCCTATTGCGAAGGCAAGGGATTCATAAAATCAGCAAGGTCTGTTGCTTATGAAATCCTGAGAAAACTTAAAAAAATGTCTTTGCCGCAGTCGTCAACTGCCATGATAAAAACCAATCCCGCAGTTGCGGAACTCCTGTCCGATGAGGAGAGACACGGAGTTGAAGATATTGAAAACAATTTTGGCATTAAAATCATAATTAAGGACGAAGACAAACTCCATCAGGAAAATTATGAAATCGTAGTATTGTAAAATTCTGCTGCGGTACGTTGATTCAGCCATTCAAAAGACTCCCGATGACCGATTATAAGTTTGAAAAACTGCTCTCCATTCTGAAAGAAATGAAATCAGCGGTTATTGCCTTTTCAGGAGGCGTTGACAGCACGCTGCTTTTAAACGCAGCCAAAGAATCGGGTATAGACTGCCTGGCTGTAACCGCTTTTTCAGAGACAATGCCCGGGAGCGAACTGAGATTTGCCGAATATATGGCAGGTATAATAGGTGCCAGACACATAATTATCAGGACATGCGAATTAAACAATCCCCTTTTTATCCAAAATGATAGAGACAGATGCTTTTATTGCAAGGACGAACTGTTCGGCAAGCTTTCGGAAATAGCCGCGAATGAGGGATTCAGATTCATCCTTGATGGAAGCAATGCTGACGACCTTTCTGACTGGCGTCCCGGAAGAAAGGCAGCATTAAAGCACGGGGTAAGAAGTCCTCTTTTAGAAGCGGAGTTGTCCAAATCCGAAATTAGAGAGATATCAAAAAAAATAGGGCTTCTGACATGGTCAAAACCAGCATCGCCATGTTTGTCATCGAGGTTCCCGTATGGCGTGAAAATTACGGGTGAAGCCCTTAAAAAAATTGAATTGTCCGAAGAATTCATAAAAAAGACTGGTTTCACGGATGTAAGAGTCAGATACAACCATGATACGGCACGGATAGAACTAATGGCTAATGAGATTGAGAAAATGTTAAATAAAGAAATCAGAAATGCGGTTGTTAAAGAACTCAAAAAACTCGGTTTTAAATATATTACAGTCGATATCGAGGGATTAAGAAGCGGAAATCTAAATGAATAATGAAGGCATCGAATTATCAGTAATGGATGACGAACAGAAAAAACAGCAACCCGGAACTAAACCGCGCTCCTGCGTCCGCTGCGGAAGTTGCAAGGCTCTATGCCCTGTTTATGCGGAAATCGCCAGTGAAGGAATGAGTCCACGGGGAAGGATTACTCTATTAAAGAAATTGTCTGAAGGGGAAATTAGCCCTTCTGTCTCGGTTGACGAGAAGTTATTCACCTGCATACTCTGCGGAGCCTGCAACAAGTCATGCCCTGTGGGAATTAATATCACCGATGAAGTCTACAGCGGAAGAAAGGAACTCAGGTATTTCAACAACAAGAGAAGGGTTCTCAATTTCGCAGTCAGGCTTGGACTGAAAAAAGCTGTAAGAGGCTACAGGGCTTTAAAGTTTGCTGAAAACATAAGCAGCATTCTTCCAGTGCATAAAATAGAATTATTCAAGGCTTTTTTTGACGCGGGAGTTAAATTACCCGCATCACACCTGCGACAGGAAAAATGCATTTTCAAGGCGCCTAAACCAAAGGGCAGGATCGCATTATTCGCTGGCTGCACCGCTAATTTTATGTATCCTCATATAGGCATGTCTTTGATAAATATTTTAAACGCAATTAATTATGATGTTGTTATGCTTAAAGGAGAAGTATGCTGCGGTGCGCCTTTTGCAGGGCTCGGACTCGAAGAAGATGCCTCAGAACTCGCTGAAAAGAATATCAGGCTTTTTAAAGATCTGAGCGTGGACGCATTAATAGGGCTCTGTCCTACATGCGTCAATTTCATTAAAAATGACTATAAAAGACTTATCGGAGAAGGCATAAACAATGCTATGGAGGCTTCACAGTTTTTAAGTGGCGAGTTATCATCATCCGGCATAGAATCTGAAAACCTGTCACGGATAATTTATCACGATCCATGCCATTCAATCCACAGTCTCAACGTAAAACTTGAACCGAGACATATTCTCAAAAAACTCGGGATAACTTTAACAGAACCGAAAAACAGGGGGTGTTGTGGATTTGGAGGCGCATTTAAGTTATTATATCTGGGACTTTCAGAGGATATTCTTGAAAAAAGAACTGTTGAGTACGCAGATGCGGATATGATTGTGACATCATGTCCAAACTGCATACTCCAGTTTAAAACTAAAATAAAGGACAAGCCTGTAGTCCATTTAGTGGAACTTGTCGAAAAATCAATATCTGGAGCCAAAAATGAGAGAAAAAAACAGATTCACAATTAGCACGCCTCAGGGACTGGAAAACGGGGAAACACCTCAGAAAATGCGTCTTAATAAAAGAACTTCGTGTATAAGATGCGGCAAATGCTGCAGCAGCGGAAGCCCGTCATTGATGAAGGCCGACATGACGCTTTTAGTATCGGGTGTTCTATCCCACGATAAAATCTACACGATCAGGGATAGCGAAAGAATTAGGTCTAATGAGGACGGCAATATATATGAGTCTTTCGTCGAACTTGTAAAGATTAAAGAACGAAACGGAACATCTGTATGCGTTTTTTATAATAATGAGGAAGGATGCGCTATTTATGAAAACAGGCCTGTTCAGTGCAGAACTTACAAATGCTGGGCGCCGGAAAACCTGATGAGCGGTCTTGACGAAAACGGCTTGAAAAGGAGTGACATATTCGCTTCAGTAGATTTGATTATAGACATTATTGAAAAACATGAAGAAAAATGCTCATACAAAAAATTATCAGAGGCTTTCGACAGTCTGGCAGAGGGAAATGCGGATGCCGTTGACTCAATAATGGATATGCTGCAGTATGACACATATATAAGGCCGTTTCTTGAGGAAAAGTTCAATGTGCCATCTTCTGGGATGGCTTTGATACTTGGAGCGCCATTGATAGAAACAATCAATGAATTCGGTTTCAAGGTCGTAAAAGATGGAGATGAGTATATTATAGTTCCAATAGAGCCGATTAAGGAAACAGAGGAGGCGAAATGAAATTTTTTATTGACACAGCTAATGTTGAAGAGATTAAAAAGGCTTGGGAACTTGGCGTAATTGACGGCGTAACTACAAACCCTTCTTTAATTTCGAGGGAAAACAGTGAACCGAGAGATCTTCTCAATGAGATATGCAGCATTGTTGAAGGTCCTGTGAGCGCTGAAGCAGTAAGTCTTAAGACGGATGAGATGGTAAAAGAGGCTGAAGAACTGGCCATGATTCATAAAAACATCGTCGTAAAAATACCTATGACAGAAGATGGTCTCAGAGCCGTAAAAAGACTTTCATCAGCCGGCATCAGAACCAATGTAACCCTCATATTTTCTCCTGCGCAGGCATTGCTTGCTGCAAAGGCAGGAGCAACTTATGTAAGTCCTTTTGTTGGGAGGCTTGATGACATAAGTCATGTCGGCATGGAACTGGTTAAAAACATACAGGATATTTATGTAAATTATATGTTTGAGACCGAAGTTATAGTCGCCAGTATAAGAAACCCCTTACACGTTATAGATGCTGCAAAGATGGGAGCTGACATCGCTACGATTCCATACAGCGTGATTGCTCAACTCGCAAAGCATCCGCTTACGGATATAGGAATAGAAAAATTTTTAAAGGATTGGGAAAAGGTGAAGAAATAAAAACTCAAGCCGTAAAGATCAGACTTGCCATCAGCTTAACTGGAAATCATATTCATTTTTCATTAACTGAATATGCTGCTGACTGCTCATATCACGGACAACAGAATCTGTTCTGTAATGAGCGCCTGAGCTTTCCTTTCTCTTTAATGCTGCCTTTGTAATAAGCGAGGCGACTGTGAGAATATTTTTAAGTTCGAGCCCCCTTCTTGTATCAAAATTACAATTAAGTACAAACTCTTTTTGAGCCAGCCATTCCATAGCGATATTCAGGGATACGCCGCATCTTATTATTCCAACCCTCTCCCACATAATCTGTCTTATGGATTCCCTTATTCCTTCGAGTTCAGAATTCGCCGGATGCGCTGTCCCCTGCAGCAAATCAAAATCCCTTGTCTCATTAATAAAAACATCCCTCTCCCCTTCGTACTGTTTTAACGCCTCTGCACCCGTCCTATATCCATAAACAAGGCCTTCAAGAAGGCTGTTGCTCGCAAGCCGATTCGCGCCGTGAACACCGGTGCAGGCAACCTCTCCGGCTGCAAATAAGTTAGGGATGTTGGTAGTCCCGTTGATATCGGTTTTTACCCCGCCCATCATATAGTGTGCAGCCGGTGAAACAGGTATCATATCTTTTAATATGTCAATCTGATATTGAAGACAGGTAGAATAAATCATCGGGAACCTGTGCTTAATAAATTCCGGATTGAGATGAGTAAGATCAAGATATACATGACTGCTTTTGGTTCTCACCATCTCGGATATAATCGCCCTTGAAACTATGTCCCTCGGCGCAAGTTCAGCATCAGCATGATAGGTCTTCATAAAAGATTCTTTATTAGTATTTCTTAAGACTGCCCCCTCGCCCCTCATTGCTTCAGTCAGTAAAAAATGAGGCGCTGAAGCAGCAAAAAGCACTGTGGGATGAAACTGTACAAATTCCATATCTTCAAGAACAGCGCCTGCCCGATAAGCGATAGCTATTCCATCTCCCGTTGCAACGATAGGATTAGTCGTCCTGCTGAAAACCTGCCCAGCTCCGCCTGTTGCAAGAATTGTGGCCTTTGCGTAAATAGCCATAACATCAGGTATTCGCGTGCTGGCAGAACTTCTCAATATGTACGCGCCCTTGCACGCACCCTCCTCCATAATAAGATCAATAGCCATGCAAAAAGGATATCGCTGGATTGAATGCATACTCATAACCCTGTTAATCAGCACCCGCTCCAATTCCTTGCCGGTAGAGTCGCCATGCGCGTGTAAAACCCTTTTCCTTGAATGGGCTGCCTCAAGAGTAAAGGCTAATTTAGTACCATCCTTATCAAACTTTGCCCCCCACTCTATAAGTTCCATAATCCTTGCAGGACCTTCTTCCACGAGAATCTTTACCGCTTCCTTCCTGCAAAGCCCGTCGCCTGCCTTAATAGTGTCTTCGAAGTGAATGCCAACTTCATCCTCATCACTCATGGCAACAGCTACACCGCCCTGCGCATATTCGGTGCTGCTCTCAGTAGGAATATCCTTCGTAACAACTATTACCTTGCCGGTTGCGCCAAGTTCAATAGCAGCCCTGAGTCCCGCGACTCCACTTCCAATAACAAGATAATCAGTAGTAATAATCTGCATGTAGTATTTATACCTCAGCATTAACCCGAAAATGCTTTAAATACTTCTATTGAGCAAGCATAGATACCTTTGCGTGCAACTCATTCCCCATTTTTATGAATATTGCGATTGTGGATTAGAGCGTTGCATAATATACTCCTTATTGCAATTCAAAAGGCTTGAAGGTCTATGTTACACATTTATTACATTTTTGGATTAATGGGAAAATATACGGAACTTCTCCATATAAAAGCAAGCCCCTTTTTAAAGGGGCTTTAGATGATTACATTCTTTTTATCGTGAAAACCTATGTCTCAACCTGTTTTACATCCTGTGACATTTTGTACAATTCTCTTCCTTATCCGAATCAGCAGCAAATGCCCTTTTACCGCTATGGCACTTGCCACAAAATTTACCTTCGGCAATATCGCCCATGGTCATTTCTGTTTTGCCCCTTTCCTGCGCAAAAGGGACAGGATGACAATCCTTGCATTTGATCTTCTTTTTGGCATGAACAGAACCGTCAAATATAATAGCCCCGCCTCCCTCTGACAAATCAACAGTCTTTCCTGCTGGAACAGACATGGCAACACCAGCAAAAACAGAAGCGATAAACAATACTGTCAAACTAATTATACCAATAGCCTTCACATCAACCTCCTTGCTGCTGAAAATCGGTACATCCTGTATTTATCCTATCATATAGCTGTTTAAAAAGAAAAACTCTGAACTCGTTCAAACACTCATACTACGGTACTGCAGATAGATAAATCCAAATAATGAATTTACCGCTTCTATTGAGCAAGCATAGATACCTGAAAAGGCTCTGCATGTGTCTAAGCTTGCCTTATCACACTTCAATTGCATTTTTTTTGGTAAATTTATATGTGACCTATCGGAATACCTGTTTACAGTTCTTTGCGACTGACTTTACAAAAAGGTGGTTTTACTGTCAGGCGCTACAGCTCATAAATTGAGCCGCTGCTCATCCTTAATTGCCTTTTGGTCTGTTTCGCGAGATCGGTGTTATGCGTGACTATAATAAAAGGGCTCTTTCTCATATTGAGTGGGTAATTCCCTTTAGAAAAGGGGGATGATTACCTACATTCCCCCTTAGAAAAGGGGGATAAAGGGGGTTGTTATAAAGATACACTACAATCCAAAACTAAAAACCATTGCAAGACGACTGAGAAAACAAGGAGTATTATCAGAGGCATTGCTGTGGAATTACCTAAAGGGCAGAAAAATGAAGGTCTATCAATTTAGGGTAACACTCTTGAGAGTGTCACCCTTTAGAGTCTCTTGGACTAACAGTTCTTAGATTTGATGACGCTGATGCAAAAAGAGACATTAGCAATATATTAATGGCAATATAAGGATGGATTGAAAGCAACAACCCCCTGTTTCCCCCTTTGTTAAGGGGGAATAAAAAAGGATTACCCTTTTAAAGTGAGAAAGAACCAGAAATTAACATTCCTTCAGCCTAAAGTCAACTTCAAATCATGAATTTAGATTGCTTGGTGATAGATTGTTTAATGGCCATGACCCATTTTGTCATTAGCCCATTTGCCGAATTTAATTGTTAGTAGCTTATCCCCTGTTCTTTCAAATGTCAGATGCAATGTCACCTCGCTGCCGTCTTTGATAGTTTCAGGCATTTTAAACACCATCACATGCAGACCCTTTGGCTTAAGTTCGACTGCCGACCCTGATGGCACATTAATTCTATCTATTTTCACCATCTTGCCGTCCTTAATATCATGAATTTCGGTTATTGTACCGGGGATTGCCAATCTCGCATTAATAAGTGAATCATCCCCGCTGCCGGAATTTTCAATCTTCATAAAAATAGAGCCCACTCCTATCATTACCGGCGACAGCCTTGCATCCTGACCGCTTATCTTTATTTGAGGCATACCCGGCGAACTGCCCATGCCTGCTGCTATCCCGCTTAAAATCATTACAGACAAAATTAAACCAAATACCATTGCAAAATACTTACTATTCCTGCTCATTCATACACCCCCGCGATAATTTATTTTGGGCTATTATGCCACTTGAATGCTGATTAAGTAAACTTCACCCGGAAAATGCAATTACGTCATAAGATAATGGAGGTTCGTAAATAAAGCATATATAAAAAATACGGACCGATTCATTGGTTTGTTTCTATAAATTGGGAATTATAAACCTAAAAACAGCAGTTGGACAGGGCTGAATTGAGCGGCATCGCCCTCTTTTCGTTGCCGTACTTAGAGAAATGGAGCGTTAGCCCATCTTCCGCAGTTGGAGCGTAGGATCTGCAAAAAATTGCGATAAGCGAACAGCAAGCCCTTGTAAATACTTGAATGACAAGTGTGTGAATCTGAGAAATCAAATGTAGTGGAAATTTACCCCTTGAAATTGGGCTGTAGATAGCCCATAATTTCGGTATGTATTTACGGCGAAACGGCAAAGGAGTGGATGGAGAAAAATACGGCTACTGGACGTTGGTAGAATCCGTTCGTACAGTTCGTGGACCACGTCAGAGGCTTGTAGCGACTATAGGCAAGCTACCGGGGCTGGATAAGGAAGAGCGTATCGGATGGGAAGAGATAGGGCGCATACTGGAGGGCAAACCGCATCAGTACAATATTTTTGAAGATATTGAGGAAGCCCCCTCATGGGCAACAATTGACATCAATCGTGTCAGCGTTGAGAGACTGCGGCATTTTGGAGATGTGTATCTTGCCCTTCTGCTTTGGAACAAGCTTGGATTTGCCGATTTCTGCAGGGAACAGATGCCCTCAGGCAGAGAAAAGATACCTTGGTCTTTAATGGTATGCATTCTTACAGTTGCGCGTTTTTGTGCTCCGTCATCGGAGCTTCAGATAGCAGACTCTTGGTATGGAAAGACAGCGCTCGATGATCTGCTTGGAGTTTCTGATGACAGCATCAATGATGATCGTCTGTATCGCGCCCTTGATGCGCTGCTTCCACATAAAGATGCACTGTGCAGACATCTTCAGGATCGATATGGAGAGCTCTTTGGGGAGAGCTTTGAGTTTCTTTTTTATGACATAACATCTACCTATTTTGAAGGCATGGCTTTGGGCAATTCGCAGGCAAAGAGAGGATACAGTCGAGACAGTCGTTCCGACTGTCCACAGGTCTGCATAGGGCTTGTGACAAGCAAAGAAGGGTTGCCTGTTGCCTTTGAAGTCTTTGACGGCAACCGTGCTGATGTCACCACCACGGAAGAGATGGTGGAAGTGATGGAGAGCAAATACGGCAAGGCAAATCGGATATGGGTAATGGATCGGGGGATGGTGAGCGAGGAGAATATAGAATTCATGCAGGAGCGCGGCGCCAGATATCTTGTCGGCACGCCAAAAGTCATGCTGAGCCTCAAAGGTCAAGTAAATTCCATAGTTTGTGGCCCTTTAAATTCCATAAGCCTT
>JBBILM010000064.1:0-12514 GCA_037444915.1 Nitrospirota bacterium
CAGGCTTTTTCCCGCGCCTGAGCCTGTTCCCTGTATCATTATTGCCTTAGCCAATAAAGCCTCCTGTCATTCCTTTTCAGCATGGGATGGTTAAATTTAAAGCCTTTACAACAGGGTATCTTTCCCAGAACTCTATGATATTTACTGCTGCAAAATCCTGCTCAACCCTGAAAATATTGTCAAGAGGCATCCCCAAAAAATGACAAAGTATTATCCTGTTAACGCCTCCATGCGCGATAATTCCGATTTTTTCATTCTCATGATTATCCAATATGCCTGTTAAGGCGCTGATAACCCTGTCTCGTACCTCTATTGTGCTTTCGCCAGCTACGGGGCTGTATTTAAGGGGATTATTCGCCCATGCCTCAAACTCAATTGGGTATTTCCCCTGTATCTCGGTAAAGGTCATGCCTTCCCAGACACCGAAATTTCTTTCCTTGAGGTTATTTATAATTATTGGCTTGAGTCCATGGGATTCTGCTATTATCGCCGCGCTATTTAATGCCCTGCTCAGGGGAGAACAATAAACTGCGGAAAGACCCGCGCCGCGTGAATGTGCGTGGCCTCTATTGACTGCATCACCGATAAATACTGCTGCTGCTTTAATCTGCTCGACGCCTTTTTCGGACAAAGGCACGTCGATACTTCCCTTGTAGCGCTTTTCACCGCTCCCCTCTGTTTCACCATGCCTTACTAAATATAATGTTGTAGCCATATAATCACCACCGCCAAAAAAATAATCTCTGATATCTCTGTTGCTGCTCCAAGATTGTCTCCGGTCAGTCCCCCGAATTTACGTTTGCAAAACCTCACAAATGTCAGGCCAAACGCATAAAGAACCGAAAAAATGACAGAAAACATCACAATGCCTGAACCAAAGGAACCTTCCATAAAATAAAGCCCGTAAGCCGACACATAAAAAAAACATAGAAACAGGCTCGAAATTATCAGCATGCCTGCGCTCACATTATCAAGAAATATGCGGCCGAGGCCATCCTGACGTGCTGATATGCCGTGATACATGCAGGGAACCATTACCCACTTTGAAAAAGCCGGCATCAAAATCAGCGTAAAATAAACCGCATTAGATGAATGGGTAAGCAAGATTTGCTCTATCAGCAGATATTTAAGCAGTATTGTAAATACTATCGCTGTTACGCCAATCGGTCCTGCTGTGCTGCCTTTCATTACAGCAAGTCTTTTTTCCTTATCACTCGCATCATTGCTGCCTGACTTAACTGCGATAGCGTCAAACGTATCTGAAAGTCCGTCTATGTGAAACCCGCCATTTGTAAGTACAAGTATGAGTATTATGAGGCCGCTTAATATTTCAGGAGGGAATATTCCTGCAAGTATAACAGCCGAAACAACCAGTATAAGCCCCTGAAACGCCCCTGCAACCGGGAAAAATACCGCAGCCGATGCTATTTCCTTCTCTGTCACGGCTCCGTTTACCCTTACAGGTACTATTGTCAGAAACTGAAATGCTAAAAGCAACTGTTTCATTTATCGCTCGTATCGCTTAACCCTGCTGCTATGCATCTTAATTTTTAATTTCATTCGAAACACCGGCTTCGCCGAATGTTGCCATTTCCTTATATATCTTTAATCCAGCGTCTATCATAAGCATCGCAAGCGCTGCTCCGGTTCCTTCTCCAAGCCTGAGCTCAAGGTCAAGTATAGGTTTCAGCCCCATTTTCTCAAGCATTGCCTTATGTCCTATCTCAACCGAATTATGGGCTGCGAACATGTAATCCTTGACCCTGGGTTCAATGCTATGGGCAATAAGGGCGCCTGCAGTGGATATGAAACCATCTATTATCACCGGGATTCTGTTGGCTGCAGCCGATAGTATCAAACCAGCTATGCCCCCTATTTCAGCGCCGCCTACTTTTGCAAGAACATCTATCGCGTCAGCAGGATTCGGCTTATTTAGCAATATCCCGGCCTCTATAACAGCTATCTTTCGCTTCAGGGAGTCATCAGTAATCCCGGTACCCTTGCCAGTGACATCAGAAACTGACCGACCAGTCAGCACAGATGCGATTGCGCTTGAAGGTGTGGTATTGCCAATGCCCATCTCGCCGGTGCCGAACACTTTATAACCCCTTTTGGCATAACCATTTGCCAGTTCTATCCCGACCTCAATGCATCTTACCGCATCATGGCGCGTCATTGCAGGCCCATTTATAAAGTTTTTAGTCCCCCTAACAACTTTAAACTGTATGAGGCCTTTCAGTTCCCCGAAGTCATGGTCAACTCCAATGTCTACAACAACAACTTCTGCCCCTGCATGCCGCGCAAGTACATTGATGCCAGCGCCTCCGCGTAAAAAGTTATACACCATTTGAGCTGTCACCTCTTTTGGATACGCGGAAACTCCTTCTTCAGTTATTCCGTGGTCGCCTGCAAATGTGAATACAACTTTTTTATCTAAAACAGGGTTTTTGTTTCCGGTAATCGCGACAAGCCTCCGTGCAAACTCCTCAAGTCTTCCAAGGCTCCCCGGAGGTTTTGTAAGATTATCAAGATGCTTCTGAGCAACCGCATACCATTGATCATCTACTTCGCGAATGTTTTTAAGGGTTTTATCAAGAATATCCATCTAATCCTCCGTATATTTCAGCAGTACAAAATTGTCTGAACAAATTAAACCAACCCAACTGAGCAATTCTTAGCCATAAATATATGTCCGGTGGGCGAAAAGACTTTAAACCCGGCTCTTGTAAAAACATCTGTCTTATATCCGTCATCTACTAAATTGTTCTCTTGTTGGATGCTCCATTTATTATCTCTCGTGTACATTTGAACCAACACTTTTTAAAGTCTTTGAGTCGCGCCTGACATATAAAATCGCTTAACTTCAGTTAAAATAATGCATTTTATTGGGTTAAACAACTCTACTTTATCTTTACCGGTATTCCGGCGGTTACCAGATATACTTCATCCGCTGTTTCCGCAACCCTTTGATTTACATAACCAGCCGCATCCCTGAACTTTCTCGCAACAGCATTGTCTGGGACAATGCCGAGGCCGACTTCATTGGAAACAATAAAAAGCGAACAATGAACATCGGATATTGAAGAGATAAATCTGTCTGATTCATTTTCGATATTACTGTCAGCAAGCATAAGGTTAGAGAGCCATAAGGTAAGGCAGTCAATAATAACAACATCATATTTATTATGAACATTTTTAATAAGGCCGCTGATGTTTGCCGGCTCTTCAAAGGTTGTCCAATCCCCTGATCTTTCCCTTTTATGCTTATCAATACGCTCTTTCATTTCATCATCCAGTGCCTGGGCAGTAGCAATATGCGCCTTTTTCCCTGAAAATTCAGAGGCTTTTCGGAGTGCAAACCCGCTCTTGCCGCTCCTGGTTCCGCCCAGAATAAAACATATATTTCCCTTATTGTGTGTCATTTATCTCTTGTCCGAGCCCTCAAGCTCTTTTTCGAACATGCCGTTAAGAATATTGTTGGCGCAGAATTTACCGCACATTGTGCACGATTCCTTGCTGCCATTGCCGCGTTTTTCCTTTATTTCCTCTGCCCTCTCCCGGTCTATTGCCATATTGAATTGAGCGCTCCAGTCCATATCCCTTCTGGCCTTTGCCATGAGCTTATCTTTGCCTGTCTTTTTAAGCTTTATCATATCTCCGACATGAGCGGCAATCCTCGCCGCAATTACCCCCTCCCTCACATCTTCCGGATAAGGAAGGCCAAGGTGCTCGGACGGCGTTACATAACATATAAAATCAGCTCCATAGGCAGATGACATCGCAGCGCCTATGGCAGCGGTAATATGATCGTATCCTGGAGCAATATCCGTTGTAATAGGCCCGAGCATATAAAACGGAGACCCGCCGCTCATCTTCTTTTCGAGAATTACATTTGCCTCTATTTCATTAATAGGTATATGGCCCGGCCCTTCCACCATTGTCTGGCAACCCATGCCCCTGCCAGTCTCGGCGAGCTCGCAGTTAATGAGCAGTTCCTGAATCTGCACCCTGTCTGTAGAATCGTGTATTGCTCCAGCCCTGAATCCGTTGCCAAGACTTAATACTACATCATGCTTCTTGAGAATCTGAACAACACGGTCAAAATGCTCGTATAAGGGATTTTCCCTGTTGTTATGCTCCATCCAGGCTACCATATACGAACCGCCTTTTGATACGAGCCCGCCATAGCGGTAATTTTGCGTTCTGAGCATCTCAACCGTTCTTCTGTTAATGCCGCAGTGTATTGCCATAAATGCAACCCCCTCCTCGCACTGCTTTTCAGTGATTTCAAAGAGAAGTTCCGCTGGCATATTAACTGCTGCCCCGTACTTTTCTATAGAAAGAGCAAACGCCTCATACAGAGGAACCGTGCCTATGGGAAGACTCACCGAATCCATAACAGCCCTGCGTACACGGGCAATATCCCCGCCCACGCTCAGATCCATAAGGGTGTCAGCACCGTATCTTTCCGCTGTCTTTGCCTTTTCGACCTCCATTTTAATGTCTGCAATGTCAGTGGATGTGCCGATAGACGCGTTTATCTTTGTCCTGAGTCCCTTGCCTATTCCAACTGTCTTTGTCTTTCTGTTTTTGTTGCAGGGAATAGCAATACTTCCCTCTGCTGTGCAAATCCGCACTGTTTCAGGCTCGATTCCCTCATCCATCGCAACTTTTTTAATTTCATCGGTAATCTCGCCATTTGCCGCTTTTTCAATCTGTGTCATGACAACCTCCTAAAATAAAAAATCCTCAGGACATAATTGCCCTGAGGATTGCACCCTGTTCACTTCATCCTCACCCTCTTTCCGCGAGAAGGCATCTTTATAGCCTATTGCTTATAGCACAACTCATTGAAAAGTACAACTGCAACTAAAAGTTATGAGCTATCAGCTATTTTCAGGCAGGTCTTCTGGCTTCCCCGCTTTTTAAGCTGCCTTCCCACTCCATAATAATTGAAGCAGTGGCGACTGCCTGCTAAAAAAGTCCCCTTTTCTGTTTTTTGCGTCCAGAAAAGAGCGGGGTTACAGCGGCGGGACCGCTCCCGAATTGAAAATCTCACGGGATTCCCTTTTAAGCCTTTCGGCGCCTGACAGCACTTATTGTATATGAACAGGTGATATAAATGTCAAACGCAGGAACTTTCAATTTAAAATCTGATTTAATACTCTTTAAAAAGCATACTTCAAGGCAACTCGCATAGAGTATCTTTCATATGCACCGAAGGTATCACTATTGTTGACATAGTCGCAAAGCGCTTCCATTCCAAAATGATCCGAAAACCACCCCTTCAGACCAAATTCTGCGAGCCATGCGGATTTATCTGTATCAGAGCCGTCCTGAAATCTAATAAACTGCTTTCCAATGCCTCCCCGCAGTGTCAACATGAATTTCTCATTCCACAAAGACTTCCTTACCCTCGCTATAAGAAGTGACTCTAACAGCCTGTCAGGGCTGAAATAGAAAGGACTCCGGAATTCTCCATCAAGATATTTATTGGCTAAAGTAACCGTAAACCATTGATAAGCGTCGGGTTGATAAATAAGTTTTAATATGCCTATATTTCGATCGTTTCCATCAGAAATATTTTGCGCCGAGTATGACCCAACAACTGTTAAAGAGGGCGTAAATGCATAATCAACTGATGCTCCGTAAGTATTTATATAGTATTTCTGCCGAATCGCGGATATCGAATCCACAATCTCCCTGTCACCGAATATCTCGAGTCGCAACTTCTTATCCGGTGCATATATTAGAGAGCCGCCTAAGACAAATGGAGACCATGAATTACTCTCATGAATAGTAACCCGTCCGTCAAAAGAGATAAAATCACTAATCGACGTCTGAGCGTGAAGTTTTATAAAATTAAAAGTTTCAACGCCTATTTTGTCATCAAATTTAAGAGAGCCTCCGAGCATCGAGAATAAATGTTTCTTATCAATGTCATATGTGCCGCCAATGCCTGCCATCTTCACTGTTTGCTTATCATTGTCCCGCGAGTAATAAAACTCCGTATTAAACGTAAATGTATTGGCAAAGGATATGCCGCTCGAAAAGAAAATAAAGACTATGATTATAAAATATCTATTCATTTTGTCCCCCAGGATTTTTTAAATCTCAGAATCTCCGTTGCATATCCTGCCAAACTTGCAGGGGTCATAATAAACTGGTAAGTAAGCATATAAAATAAAAACCCTAACAAATTCCTTCTAACCCGCAGCCCTCTTTGCTTAAACACTTGCTTCTGCTTGACAAACATCAGACCATTGATTGCAAGGGACAAAGGCAACAAAAGAAGGGTCATTATACCAACTATTGCGTAAAATTTAAATAATAATGCGGCTATCAAGCCGGGAATAAAAACAAAAAGATATACAAAATCGAGATAGGGAAAAAGTAGATTATACCAAACAAATGGGGTATTCATTTTTAGTTTTACGATAACATCCGGATACTGTATAAAAGCCTCAACTAATCCCCTTGCCCACCTTCTTCGTTGTTTATAAAACTGCCTATATGTTGCTGGGACATTTGTAAAAACAATCGCATTTTCACAATATCCGACTCTGAAGTTCCTTGATCTCAGCCCCCACGTAAGCACAATATCTTCGCCCATGGTATCCTTCCATCCTCCGACAGTCTCTAAAGCCTTTCTTGTGAATATAGAATATGCCCCTTGAGCCACAAGCGTACCCTGAAATAATGACTGAATCCTCTTTACAACCGAAATCCCGTGAAAATAATCCCACTCCTGAAGTTTTGTTATCCAGTTTTTTCGGGAATTACGCACAAGCACAGATCCGGCAACTGCACCTGTGTCCTGTGGTCCTGACACCATGTGTGTAACGAGATACTCTAAACTGTCCTTATAGAGATAGGAGTCTGCATCCAAAGTTACAATTAAATCATATGAGGCTGCTGCAAATGCGGTATTCATTGCATTAGCTTTGCCCTTATTCTGTGGCAGATCTATAAGACGGAATTTCTTTTGCGGATCGACACATTCCTGAATGAACTGTTCCACAATTTGCCTTGTCTTATCCTTTGAACCGTCATTGACAATTATAACTTCAACTGTGCTCGGTATTTCCTGGTCCAGTACCGACCTCAAAGTCTGTTCAATAGAGTCTTCTTCATTATAAGCGGCAATAATAATTGAAACATTTGGAAAAACTTTCGCAGCTTGGTATTGAGGCCTGTTGTCAATAAAAAGCCCTGATATTACAAATGCATTTGCTATTCCCGGAATAAATGCCAATGCAATGACAATAAGCCATGCGATATACAGTGGCATAATTTGACCAAGATCGTTTATCCACGGATATGATACGTATAAGCTCGCGGAAAACCAGAGAAATGCGATCAGTATAGAAATAAGCAGTTTGAGTCTAACCGGCAAATAAAACTTGCCTTTTTGTACTAAAGCGGTTTTGTCCCATTTGCTAAAAAACACTCACCCCTCCAAATTATATTTTTTTTGAAATCAAAGACTTGATAGACCAAAGTGCTGAAATAGCGATATATCAGCACCAGTTAACCCTTGGTATGAGATGCTTTATCGCAGCCCATCTTTCTTTAAGCGGCAGGTCAAAGTACAACGAACTTTCCATCAGAATTGATATAATTTCTTTAATTTTTTGCCTATCCATGGCCTACACCTCGAATCCTTTCTTAATTTTATAAGTCGGAAAAAAAAGAAAAAACTTTAACTCGAAAACTGCAATTAACCCCTGGGATTATAGCGGCATGGGCAGATAAATGGCTTTATCCCGCCACATTATTGAGGCGTGAATAGAACATCTCGAATAAAAATATTCAGGGTTAGAAAGGACCCCAGCCCGGGCTTGCAGCCTTTATTCCCTTCGGTGTTATCCTCATCTGGCCATCGCCGTTAGTCCTCATCAGATATATCCCTTTTGTGCCGTCCCTGTCAGAACTGAACGCTATATATCTGCCATCAGGAGAAAAAGAAGGCTCTTCGTTATTGCCTTTATCCGTCAATCGGGTTAATCCTGAGCCATCGCGTTTCATGATAAATATCTGATTCTTTCCCCCGCTCATTCCTGAAAATGCTATGCTTTCGCCATCCGGCGACCATACTGGCGATGTATTATAAGACCCCTCAAATGTGAGCCTCTTTATACCAAAGCCGTCTCTGTCAGAAACATATATCTGCGGAGTTCCAGACCTGTTGGAAACAAAAGTGAGACTTCTTCCATCAGGAGAAACTGCCGGAGAAACATCAATCCATGGAGATGATATAATCTTCCATCCCTTCATTCCTGCTATATCACCGGCGTATATGTTTGATTTTCCATCGTTTGACGAGGTAAAAACAAACTCCCTGTTATTTGGAAAGAAATTGCCTGCCATGTTCAATCCCTTGAGCATCACAATATTTTTTTCTTTCATTGAATCGATATCCAGCACATAGATATCCCAACTGCGGTTTCTTTCCGCTGAATATATTAGTTTAGCGCCATCCGTTGACCATCTTGGGGCAAGCAATATACCGCCTGTTACGCCGAGTCCTCTGATTCTGTGGCCGTCCCAGTCCATAAGATACAATTCTTTTTTGCCGTCCCTTTCTCCTGCAAAACCGATTTTCGTCCTGAACATCCCCTTCTGTCCGGTCAGGATTTTGTATATGTCATTTGATATGGAATGCGAAACCGTCCTCAGCAGGCCTGAAGAAGCGGAATACTCTTTTTTAAATATTTCCCTGCCCTCTGAAACATCATAGGCAGAGACAATAACGCTCATGCCCTTACTATCTTTGGCAACCCTTCCTTTAACTACCAGTTCCACCCCAAGTCCTCGCCAATTGTTTGGATTAAAAGCATGTTCCGGTCTTTCAATCTGTGCTTCATCTTCAATAGGTTCAAACATGCCGGTGAATTTCAGGTCATCCTTAACAATATCTGAAACCTCTTTTTCTCCTATAAAGTTCTGAACAGCTATGGGCAGCCTCCGAAGACCGGGCGATGTTATATCAATATAAAATTTTTCAGCAAAAACAGTAAGTTGTGAAAAGTGTATAGTGAATAAAAAGATAAAAACAATGAAGAGGCCTAAAAGCAGATCAGAACTGCGGCCAAAATATGATAATGAATCCTTATTTTGACGCCGTTGCTCTATTGCACTTGTACCTTGCTGTTTTACTGAATCACTTTGTATTCTTTTCATGGTTTAAACCTCACTCCTATTTCCAGTTCCTGCGGCGGCGGCGGCAAGGGACTGGCGTTGTTTATCGCTCTCATGGCTGATCTGTCAAATAATTGGTTGCCTGAGCTTTTCTCTATTTTATTTATAGTCACTCTGCCATCTCTTTCTATGTTAATTGAAATTATTGCTTCTAATGCCTTATCAATATTATCCGGAAATATCCAGTGCTTTCTTATTTTGTCCACTACCGCTAAATAATAATCTCCGGATGAAGAAATACTGCCTGAGGTCTGGATATTTTTAGGTCCTGACCCGCTGGTTGAAGCGGCTCCTGATGACTGTCCTTGAATATCCACCAGCTTTCTGATTGCTACTATCCTCTCAATTTTTTTCTTGGCCTCCAATGCTGCTATCCGCTCACTTACGAGCTTGTCGCTTTCTTTTTGTTTAGCCGCCTCTTTTGCCTGAGATTTGGAATCTTTTGCGCTCTTAACAGCCTCCTGCTTTACAGGTTTTTCCTTTGGCCGTGCAGTTTCAGCGCTGGCTTGTGTTTGGCCGGAAGACTGCTGAAATGCATTTTCAGTTGCCGCGCTTTCGACGAGTGAAACAATATAAGGAGTTGACGGTTTGCTAAGATAAGGCTGTCTGACAGCGAGAAAGGTCACGGCTGCTATAAGGGAATGCAAAAAAAAAGAAATGGCGAGGGACGTGTGAAAACCCGGCTGTCTCATTCCGTCGTAAGTTTTGGCGCTGTAACCATCCCGAGCTTTTCTATGCCGGCATCCTTTATTTCCCCCATCACCTCGGCAACCAATCCATACGGTACATCCTTGTCTGCCTTAAGAAAAACATTTGGATTGAGTTTGCTTATCGCTGAAAGCCTTTTTCTCATTTCATGCATGGATGAAGGGGTATCATTTATATATATTAGTCCGCCTTTTTTGATAACAATATTGATCCTTTCCTCAGGCGGCATATCCTTGCCCTTTGCCTGCGGCAGATTCACATCAATCCCCTGCTGAAGCAGGGGTGCGGTAACCATAAAGATTATTAAAAGTACGAGCATAATATCAACGAGCGGAATAACATTGATCTCAGACATTATTTTTCTATATTTTATTGTTTTCATATCTGCTTTGTTCTTCGCTCCGGATTAGCTCTGATCAAGTGGTTGCCGGGTTTTTTCATCGGTTTTAAGCATATAATCAACAAGCTCCTCTGAAAAGTCTTCCATAGCTATAATCATCCTGTTGGCACGGCTCAGATAGTAATTATAGGCTATTACCGCGGGAATTGCCGTAGCAAGCGCAATAGCAGTAGCTATCAATGCCTCGGCAATGCCCGGAGCTACAACTGTGAGCGATGCTGAGCCAGCGCTTCCTATGCCTCTGAAGGCATTCATAATCCCCCATACAGTTCCGAAAAGTCCTATAAACGGAGTTGTAGAGCCAGTAGTAGCAAGGAAATTGAGATATCTTTCCAGCTTGGCAATCTCGAGCGCGGAGTATCTTCTCAGCACGCGCTTGATTTCCTCTCTGTCCGTATATGCCTTTTCAGAATAAACCGCCCTGAACAAATTGGCAAGTGGGCTTACCATGAAAGTTTTTGATGCTGCGAAAAGACCTTTGGGATCCCTGGCAGTTTTATGAGCCTTTAAAAAGCTTGCTGTCTCTTTGTCCGTTCTCATGAAATGGCGCCACTTATGGAATATTATGGTCCACGATACTATAGAAAAGAAAAGGAGCATAACCAGCACAGCCTTTACAACATAGCCTGCCTGAAGGATTAATTGAATTACTGAATGTTCCATAGTCCTCTCCGTTTAAAAATTTTTATTTAATATAACAATAATCATATATTAAAAACAATTGCCCTATTTAATCCAGAAAAATCAGGCCTGATTCATTGGATTGTTTCTATAAATTGTGAATTATAAAGGCTTTTCAGGTATCTGTAACATGGCGTGTCATTGGCAGTTTAAGGAAGACTGATAAAATCAGCAGTCATAAAGTTATATTTCTTTTGTCTTTAGACATATCTGTCCAAAATAACTTTTCAGTAATAGATAGACATAAGGCATATGGCTTGCTTGAAGCAGCAAAATCACGGGTAACCTTAACGAGGCTGTAGTCGCAGCGGAAGCCGAAAGGTAGAATTTGACAATGAGACTATAGTCAAATAAAAGCTCTGCATTGGTATAGAGGTAGTTTATTTTGCAAAGAAAGTGAGCCATATGCCTTAAAAAATTATTTTGGACAGATATGGTCTTTAGAGTCTATCGCATTGCTGGTCTTCTGCTCTTGTAATCTACTGTGTTATAGTTTATTAATGAGTTTGAAAATTGTTCATATTCCCGTAGTTTTGCTGATAATGCTTTATGCGCTCGCTTCTTTTACGCGAAACATGACTTGGCATAATGACTTAGATTTATGGCTCGACACAATGGCGAAGAGCCCTGATAAGGCGAGGGTGTATGCGTGCCTCGGAAGCGCTTATGGTCTGAAGGGCTTGACAGAAGAGTCCATTGAAAATTATCGCCATGCACTTGCGCTCAATCCTCGTTTTGATGAGGTTCATAATAATCTTGCCAATGCCTATCAAAGCAGGGGGCAGAGCTCGATGGCAATAAGCCATTACCGCATGGCAATTTCTCTTAGGAGTGACTTTGCTGAAGCTCATAATAATCTCGCCTCTGTTTACAGGGATGTCGGGCTTATCGATAAGGCAATAGAGCATCATCAAATCGCCCTTGGATTAAAGCCGGGCTCCCCTTATATACACTTCAATCTCGGAAATGCCTTCAGCGACAAAGGATTAATAGACTTGGCCATCCAGCATTATAAAACTGCCATAATTCTGAAACCCGATTTTTCGGACGCGCTCACTAATCTTGGAATATCATATGAGGTGAAAGGTCATTTAAATGAGGCTGCTGCTCAATATTATGAAGCCCTTAAATTCAATGAGAGCGATACCATCGCAATAGAAGGCCTGAAGAGAATCAGATCAACAAAAAAATAATCCGATTTTCTCATCAACCCGAAAAAGGCGATTATCCGGGAAAATGCAATTGAAATGTTGAAGAATTTTTATATGACACCTTATAAAAAAGCTTCTTCAGGGTTATGTGTGGATACAATAAACCTATATTCGGTAGTTGACAGAACTGTCTTTCGCTCTAAACGCCCTTTTTCTGCCGTTCTAAGCTCATTTCACTACAGCCGTGAAACTCACCCTTTGGGTTCGGACACTCACGGCTGCTTAACGCTCCATTTCTCTAAGTACGGCAACGAAAAGAGGGCGATGCCGCTCAATTCAGCCCTGTCCAACTGCTGTTTTTAGGTTTATCCCG
>JBBILM010000065.1:0-12233 GCA_037444915.1 Nitrospirota bacterium
CTTTCTGTGGGCGATATCCCAGATCATTTGGCAAAGTAAGCCTGCCGTGATGAGCTCCAAGCACCGTTGAAACAAACTTGGCGGTCTTCCTGTCCAGACCGCTATCGTGAAGAAAAGACTGGATTGCCGCATGAGAAACCTTGCCGTGGTCAGGTTCCATTGCCGTGTCCCAACAGCCGTTTCGGGCAACTTTTGCCAGTCCGTTCTCTTCAAGCCAAGCCTCACACTTCCGCTGAAAGCCCGGAGATATCTTGCCAAGGTCATGGAGTGCGACAAGAGCCCCGACTTCATTCGCTATTAAGTGAAAACGTCCGAGAAGTTCTGACGAAGTCTCAGCAATACAGCGCGCCACACACCCGACATTCAGCATGTGCTCGTATACTGAAATGCCAGGTTTTCCGTCTAAAGTGGTTTTCGCCCAAAAATAAGTCATTTTTTTTCGCTGGCTTCCCATACCTAAAATAACGTTTATTTTTATTCTATCATCGCAGATATGTCATTTAGTGTCATACCTGAACTTCATTTTCTGTATCTCGTTTTTTATTTCTATTTTCAGTTCAAAAGGTTTAAGTACTTTCACATCTGCTCCATGGGCAAGAATTCTTTTTTTAAGCTCCCTAAAGTCAGATGCTGGGAAACTTAGAAGAAGGCTGCCATCGGCATAAAATGTCAACGTCTGGTGCGGATGCCATACCTGTTCTTTGATCCATTCTGCAACGGATGCTGAAAATAGTAGGCTGACCTCAAAACGCTTCCCTCCATGCATGATACCAAAGTTACGTCTAACAAATTCTTTAACAGGTGGTAGGTTGTCCGGAATTCTTACAGGCTCAGATGCAGGTTCAACAGACCTTATCCTGGAAATTGCAAAGTCCCGCATATCTCTTCGCTTTGTACAGTATGCCACGAGATGCCAGTTTCCCATATAGTGCAGCAAATGCAACGGCATTATCACACGTACTGTTTCTTCGTTCTTATGAGGTGAAAAATATGTGATGATAATGGGTAATTCTCTGAAAAGTGCGTCGACTACGCGGTGAAAAAGACTACCTTCAACTTTTGAATATTCTATATTCTTTACCGAGATTTTCTCTGATAAGTCGTCAAAACAGAATCTGCCTTTTCGTTTTCTATCAAGTATTCTGTCAAGAAAGCCGCAGAGATCATTTTTTATTCTTTCGTCCGGCACTGCTGATGAGAGTCTGATGGCAAGGGCAAGAGACAGCACACTTTCTTCACTGAACCACTGCGGAGGAAGTTCATACGAATTGTCTAAATACAAATATCCATTTTTATTGCGGTCAAAGAGAAGTGGCGCTTTTATACGGTCACGTATAAATTCTATGTCTCGCTGGGCTGTCCTTTGAGAGACTTCAAATTGACGGGCGAGATATGTAGCATTAGGGTATTTGCCGGATTTGACCTCATCGTGAAACCATAAAAACCTCTCATATTTCAGTCTGTCACCCATTCCCTATCCCCCCACTGCTGATTAAAAAATCTGTACTGCGCTACTTTTTTGTTAAAATAATCTACGCAGCCCTTCTTTGCCCTCTAATGTTAACTTTTTTACGATTTGTCCCATCGTCAACCCGCGTTATCTCTGTTGTCGCGGCTTCGCCGAGCATTGAGAAAATAAGTTCAAGATCAGTCATATGGTCTCTCAAATTTTCCCGCTTCAGCCCCTTTATCTGCTTATGATTGCCCGGCGTGATGCCGAAGGCTGCCTTCGCTATCTCGGCGGTAAGGATTTCATATTCGCGCTTTTCCTTTACATCCCGCTTCTTCCACTCATCCGTAAGCTCCTCGCGAATGGCTATACCGCGCATCCGCTTCTCTATCCAGTCGTCTGAGTATCCTTTTGCCTTATAAAGAGCCCTTGTCCTTTTTGTCGCAAGCTCAGGGTTTTCGATCTCCTGAACCCGCTCATAGCCGACTCTGGAAAGCCAGCGTTTGAAGGGTTCGGCTTTGGGTGAAGGGATGGATTGGATGATGCGGAACATCGTTTCTGCATTTGCGCAATCGGTTTCGTAATATTTTCCGTCAGAAGCTGGCAATTTCAGTCCGTGACAAAATGTCACGACCTCACTTCCTTCGTCTTTTAACCGCTGTTTTAACTTTCTCCAATATGCGCCTGCGTCAATGCTATCGGTTAATGCTCCGCATACATCCACAACAGAAAACCACCACTCGTCGTTATGCAGCATCCGCCTTATTTGCTTGCCTTTAAAAACAGCTAAATGCGTTTCGGTCATCGCTTATCTCCTTTTCTATACCAGATAAATCTTATTTTCAAAACCCCACTCCCCGCATCCGAATTCGGCGGCGAACTCCGAAGCCTTTTTTGCCATGCCGACAAGGTGATTGTAAAGGTCATGTTTCCTGCCGTCATCTGCGATATGTGCAATCGGCTTGCTCATTTCTCCCTTAATCCTCTCCCCAATCCTATCACAAAACAAGTTCTCATTAACCTCTTCGTTTGCATTAAAAGACAGGTTAAACTGTTCAAACGGTCTAAGCGGTTCGACCTGTTCAAATCTGCTTTATCGTTCTCAATTCAAAGCGCCTATAAATCTGTCAGCTTCCTTTTTGCTCAATATCCTTAAAATTACGACTTTGCCGGATTCGATTACATAAAACACCCTGTGTTTATCCGCCCTGAGTCTATAGAAATCGGCTTTTTTGCCTTTGATCTTTTTTATCAGCTTGCCTCTCGGAAATGGGTTTTCTTTAAGCGCGCTGAGCGAACGCGCAATCTTAAAGCAAATGCTATCGCTAAAGCTGTCCATATCCTTTATCGCATGAGGCGACAGAATAATATCGAATTTATCCATGCCTCTTTTTCCTTTTTGCAATATAGTCCTCCATCAGGACGCCGCCTTTGGCATGATATTCAGTTATCGCCTCGGCAAGCGTATCCCGAAGACCTGAACTCGTCTCAAGCAGATAGTCCTCGAAATCCTCCTCGGAAATAGCGGTTACTATTGCCCTCGGCTTGCCTTTTGACGTAATGACCACCGTCTCTTTTTCCGCGTTTCTCAAAATCTCGGACGTCTTGTTCTTCAGTTCTCTTACATTCGCAAATTTCATTATATTACCTCCATGTAGCTATATTTGTAGCTACTATGTCATATTTCGCAATTCTTGTCAATAATCGTTGGAACACTTCTCTGGGATATGCCACACCCTGCCAAATAACCCCACTCCCCACATCCGAATTCATCTGCGAATTCTGAAGCCTTTTTTGCGGTGGCGGTAAGATGTGAGCAAAGATTGTAAAACCCTGCTTCCGCTTTTCATTTCCGTCGGAGCAAGCAATGTTTTTAAGACATGGCTTATTATGGCTCTATTCGTTCAATCCCGCCGATGCTGTCAAAGTCGCTGTCATAGGAGTAAATTTCGCTTGTGTTATGATGTTTCATAAATACGGCATTGTAAGCGTCTATATAATGAATGTTTTTTCTGCTGTATACAGCAAGGGCTTCAGCTATAATGTCGCTGTTTGGAATATTGAGATTGGGCGTGCTTACAATTATAGATAACTTCTCAACAACCTCATTTTTTGGAACTTTATAATAAGACTGAAGCGTCCATATCAGTTCAGCGATAACCATATCAGATGTGAGTAATGAAATCCTTCCCTCCACAGCGCTTTTAAACAATTCCATGCACCTCTCGTATTTTGCGATGTTATCAGCCGTAAGATAACGCAGAAAGATATTTGTATCCACAAAAACTGTTTTCATTTGTCTTCACCAGCAGTGTGTTTTGCAATTCTTTTGATTGTCTCTTTTCGCACTCTCTTAAAATCTATGTTTTGTTCTTTTGCGGGTATTTTGACTGATGCTCCTATGTCCAGAATATCCCCCCTGATGGGTTTAATTACAGCCACTCCTTCTTCCAAATATATAGCCACTTTATCGTTTTGCGATAAATGGAGTGCATCCCTTATATCTTTTGGTATTGTCATCTGGCCTTTTGACGTAATTGTTGCCACAGGCATTTCATTACCTCCTTAATGTAATAAGAATTTATTGTTTTCTCCTTACATTATATCATAATTCCAACTTAGCCTTTGGTCATTGTTCCAATGGCCGTAATCTGTAATCAACACCACGCAGGCAAACAGATAAAGGCAGACCTATAGGCAAAAACGTATACATGCGCAAGACCTAATAATCCTTCCCACAGTACGCCGCGGAGAATGCTCCCGATGTCATTTAACTTAGCAGTTTTAATGCCTTCGCATGTAAATATTCGTTTCCTGATGCGAGAAGAGACGTTCTTTTGCTTAAGCCGGCCTCTATTGGCTCTATTGAATCTCCGTTTACATCAGTAAATACCCCTCCTGCCTCTTTAATCAACAAATATCCCCCTGCAAAATCAAAGGTTCTGGAGGATGAGGGTGTAACAAATACACTTACAGCTCCGTAGGCAAGATACGCGAGATCAAGCGCAGTGGCTCCGAGGCATCTTGTTCTCCATGCCTCGGAAATGAGCGGCATTATTTTTGGAATATCGTTTTTTGGACTTTGGGCTTCATACGCGACGAGATAAATTTTATCATCACTTTGAGTCCTGATTCTTTCACTGTTAAAATAAGCCCCTTTTCCCTTTTCAGCCCAGAATTCGTCACCTGTCAGAAGGTTAATCACATAGGCAAGGGAAATGCTTCCGATATTGTCTCCATCTGCAACAGCTAAGGATGCGCAGTAAAACGGGAGGCCTGTGATTGCGTTTTTACTGCCGTCGATAGGGTCTATCAATACCCGTTTACCGCCGCCTCTTATTTCCTTTATTCCTATCTCTTCGGAAATTATGCTTAATGGTTCATTGAAGCCTTCCAATGAGCTGATTATAATATCTTCCGCCTTCTTATCTATGGGAAAGGTCTTGTCGCCTCCGGCACCCTTGCCAAGGGCTTCAGAGGCAAAGGGTTTGAGCCTTGTGTTTCCTATTTCAGTCATTAAGCTTTTGCCGATTTGTCTGAGGTTTTCAATTTTCATAATTCATTATAACCGACAATCAAAACATTGACAATGGTTTCCTATCCATTTATTATAAAGGCATGAAAAATATGGATTTCGCAAAACTTTCGAGGGAAAATATCAGGTCATTGAAACCCTATGAAGCAAAGGAAATACCCTGCAGGGTTAAGTTAGACGCTAATGAAAGCCCGTACAGCATTGAAATAAAGCCGGACAATAAGCTTCTTAAAAAATTAAACCGCTATCCTGATCCAGAATCAAAGGAATTGAAAAAAATTATAGGAAAAATCCTGAGAGTAAATTCCGATAATATGCTTTTAGGGAACGGCTCTGATGAGCTTATCTATTATTTAGTGACTGCATTCGGCGGGACTGTCCTTTATCCCACCCCGACTTTCTCGATGTACGGGATAATCTCGCAGGCAATAGGTGAAAAACACATAGGCATACCACTTGATGCTGATTTTGATCTTGACACTGAAAAAATACTGTCTGCCATTAAAAAATATAGCCCCAAGCTCATATTCCTCAGTTCTCCGAACAACCCAACAGGCAACTGTTTTTCTGCGGACAGGATATTGAAAATCATCGATGCATCCAAAGGAATAGTAGTGGTTGATGAGGCGTATCAGCCATTTTCGAGCGAGAGGGGGTTTCTGCCATTTTTAAAGGATTATAAAAATCTTGCCCTGTTAAGAACTCTCAGCAAGATTGGCTTTGCTTCTTTGAGGGTCGGTTTTTTACTCGGCGATGAAGGTCTTATAAGAGAGGTAAATAAGGTCCGGCTCCCTTTTAATCTTAATGCCTTATCTCAGGCAATTGCAGCAGAGGCTTTAAAAAACAGAAAAACAACCGATTCGCAAATAAAGGTCATTGTTTCAGAAAGAGAGCGTCTTCTGAAAGAGATGGGTCGCATTAAAGGCATTGCTCCATATCCTTCAGAGGCAAACTTTATATTGTTCAGGGCAGATAATGCGGACAGGCTGTTCCATGACTTGCTTAAAAACAGTGTGCTGATAAGGAACATGACAGCGGCTGTAAAGGATTCTCTGAGAGTGACAATAGGCGCCCCCGATGAAAACAATATTTTTCTGAAGGCGCTTAAAAAGTCAGTAAACGCCATTGGATAATACCGGCTTTAATAACTACTGATTTTATACGGAGGCTATAATGAGAAAGACAAAGGTCCAAAGAAAGACAAAGGAAACAGACATTTCGATCGAGATTAATCTTGACGGCAAAGGCAATGCCAGTATAGATACATCCATACCGTTTCTTGACCATATGCTGAATCTCTTTTCTTTTCACGGATTATTTGATTTAAAGGTGGCTGCAAAAGGCGACATCGAAATCGACTACCATCATCTTATGGAAGACCTTGGAATAACAATGGGAGAGGCGATTAAAAAGGCACTGGGCGATAAAAAAGGCATAAAAAGATACGGCGAGGCAACGATCCCTATGGATGAAAGCCTGGCTCAGGTGGTAATTGACCTTAGCGGGAGGCCTTATCTTGTGTATAATGTAAAACCTCCAAAGGGTGCGTTAAGGGATCTTGAGGCATCGCTTTTTGAAGATTTCTTCAGATCATTGAGCAATCATGCAATGATTAATATTCATATTATTGTCAAATACGGCAGGGATATTCACCACATCTTTGAAGCGATATTCAAGGCATTCGGAAGGTCGCTAAAAGAATCCGTATCAATTGACCAGAGGATAAAGGGCGTGCCAACAACCAAGGGAAAACTGTAATGGCAGGCGCGTGGCATGATGCCCGTCGCCAGATTTTCTGATGCATTCCTGCTTTTGATATCCTGTAATATTATATGAACACATCACTACAATCAGGTTCTGTGAAAATAGCAACGATCATGGGGATACCCATAATGGTGCACTTTTCGTGGCTTATAATATTTGGATTGATAACATGGTCACTGTCCACGTTTTACTTTCCTGAAGCAGCGCCTCAACTGCCTGTTCTGTCTTACTGGCTTAATGGCGCTGTGGCAGCCCTTATGCTTTTTGTGTCCGTGGCATTGCACGAATTAGCCCATTCACTCGTAGCCCGCAGGCATAACGTGCCCATATTAAGCATAACTTTGTTTATCTTTGGCGGAGTTGCCCAGATGAAGGGAGAACCTCCGGATCCAAAGGCTGAATTCAAAATAGCCATTGCGGGTCCCCTGTCAAGTTTTCTTCTGTCTCTCACTTTTTTTGGCGCGTACAATGTGGTTAACGAAGATGTTACAAAGGCGCTCTTTTCATATCTGGCTCAATTAAATCTTGTGCTCGGTTTGTTCAATTTAGTGCCTGGTTTTCCAATGGACGGCGGCAGGGTTATGAGGGCGTTTATATGGAAAAAGACGAGCGATTTTTTTCACGCCACGCGCAGGGCAGCGGCCTATGGTCAGAAAATAGGCCTTTTTTTTATATTCTTCGGCATATTGTCCATTTTCACGGGGTTTCCGGGAGGATTGTGGCTGATGCTTATCGGATGGTTCCTTCACTCCGCAGCCCAGACAAGCTATCAGCAGGCGAATCTTCAGGAAAGCCTCAATGGCGTAAAGGTAAGCGAAATAATGGTCAGGGATATTGTAACCATTCCTTCAGAGGCAGCCATTGCCCTTGCTGTAAATGAATATTTTCTGAAATATGCGTTTGGAGGTTTTCCGGTCACGGATGACGGCAGGTATGTCGGCATCATAACGCTGAAAGAGATAAAGGACGTCCCAAGGGAAAAGTGGGAAAACACCCTCGTGTCTGAAATTTACATACCACACAACAAGACATGGGAGGTGTCAGAAAAATTAGATGCCTTTAAAGCCCTTGAGCTTATGATAACTGCTGATAAAGGCAGACTGGTGGTGACGGATAATGATAATGTGATTGGCCTCATAACAAGAAACGGCATAGCAAGATATGTGCAGATAATGGGAAGATAAAAAGGAGAAATTATGTCTACAGCTAAATTAAAGGTAATACTGCTTAAATACACTCCAAATCCCGAAGAGACCGTTGCAATGGCCGCAAAGCTCTGCTACAGTCCTTCAGACATAAGTTCGCTCAAAGAAAAGATAGAAACCAAAGACCAGAGGGCATTTGTTGAAAGGCTTATGAAGATCGGGCATATGAGCCCGATAGAGCATTCGTCTTTCACTTTTGCCATTGAAGGCATATCAAGAGCCTGCTCCCATCAACTCGTGAGACACAGGCTTGCCTCTTACAGCCAGCAGTCGCAGAGATATGTGAGCGAAGAAAAAGGCTTTGATTATGTGATTCCGCCAACCATTAAGGGAGATAAAGAGTTAAAAAAATATTTCGTTTCTTTCATGTCTGAGGCGCAAAAGGCATATAATCACATTGTAAAAAAGCTCAATGAAAAAGGCATAAAAGGAGAATCAGCAAATCAGGACGCAAGGTTTATTCTGCCCAATGCTGCCGAGACAAAGATAATTGTGACAATGAATGCACGGGAACTGCTGCATTTTTTCAGGGTGAGATGCTGCAATCGGGCGCAGTGGGAGATAAGGCAGATGGCAGAAGAAATGCTCAAATTAGCCAAAAAAACCTCGCCAGTCATATTTGAAAAGGCCGGGCCGGGCTGTCTTTACGCGCCATGTCCTGAAGGTGAATACTCCTGCGGCAGGATAAAGGAGGTAAGAAAAAAATACGGTATCAGAAAATAACCTGCATCTTCGCGTCAAGTACGATTGCGCCTTCAGGATAAACAGCGACCGGGTTCAGGTTTATCTCCTTAATCAGATTTGCAGCCATTATTTCCGATACAGCTATAATTATACTCGCAAGCGAATTCAGATCAACAGGCGGTTTACCGCGATACCCTTCTAAGATTTTATAACCCTTTATCTGATTAATAAGCCATGAAGCTCCATCTTTATCAAGCGGTGCGAGCCCGAACGAGACATCCCTGAACAACTCAACATAAACGCCTCCGAGTCCAAACATTACAACAGGACCAAACTGCTGATCAATGGTCCCGCCAATAATGACCTCTATTCCCGCAGGACACATTTCCTCTACGAGTACGCCTTCGGCATGTTCAATGCGCATCAGTTCAGCAACGGCCTGTTCAAGTTCAGCCTCATCTTTTATCCCAAGCCTGATACCACTGATGTCGCTTTTGGAAGTTATTTTTGAAGACGACACCTTAGCCGCAAGAGGATAGGATAGCTCAACCGGCAGTATTACTTCGCCGCGCCTGATAAATATTCCATCAGGAACAGAAAATCCTGATTCCTTTAAAAACATTTTAACCTCATATTCGGAAAAGGTTTTTCTGTCTGTGTAGCGTTTCAGAAACTCTTTTATTTTTATAATAATATCTTCGCGCATTTCAGCTAACCAGCCTGACAGTAAGAACACAATACCTTCAGTGCTCTGACTGCCCTCTCAGGTGATGAATAAACAGGGATTTTCATTTTTTCAAAGAGACGCATGAGTTTTTTAGCCGCGCCATTCATAGGAATATGAACCACAACCGGTTTATTAATATATTTTTGTGATGACCTTATCATTTCTGCAAGTCCATCTGTAATGCCATATACATTAGGCAATACTATAATCAGGAAAGCATCATAGGCATGCTTCAACTCATTAAGAACCGTGATATAATCCGCATCCTTTACCTGCGCGGTAAGGTCAACAGGGTTGTTTATGCCATAAAAGTGAGGAAGTACTTTTCTGAGATTCTGAGAGTTGTTCGGAGAAAGGTGCGCGACATCAAGCCCCTGCCTCATGCATTCATCAGCCGCAAGCACACCAGACCCCCCTCCGTTTGTTATGATGCACACCTTATTGCCCGAACTGAAATTGCTTAAGGAGGGAGGATAGTAGGAAAGGGACTTTGAGGCATCTATTAAATCATCAAAATTCATCGCTTCATTTAAACCAAATTGTCTGAGAATAGAATGAAAAACCTCATAGCTGCCTGCAAGCCTTCCTGTGTGTGAGACAGCGGCAGCCTGGCCAGCAGCGCCCTTGCCAGCCTTAAGTATAATAAGCGATTTTTTTTTGGATAATTCTCCGGCTCTTTTTATGAATTTTCTGCCGTCACCGATTGACTCGATATACGAAATTACCACATCCGTCGAATCGTCGGACAATAGATAATCAAACAGGTCAGACTCGTCAATATCAACGGCATTGCCATAACCCACTGCCTTTGATATTCCCATATTCGCGTTTTTCGCAGCGCCGAGAACACAGCTCAAGATAGCGCCGCTCTGTGAAACTATGGAAACATTGCCTTTTTTTGGCCTTTTAAGCCTTTCATAGGGCAGGAAGAATGTGTCGAGCCTTTTATAGGGATTGTAAATTCCCATGCAATTGGGCCCGAGAATTCTTATGCCGGTCTCTTTGCCCGTTTCTTTCACCTCTTCCTGAAGCCCTGTCTCTCCAATCTCTGAAAAACCAGAACTCGCAATAATTGCAATCTTTGTCTTGCCTTTAAGTTCTTTAAGTATGCCGCAAACCTCTGAAGAAGGTCTCATAATGATTGATAAATCAACCGCTGGAATATCTTTTGCAGACGCGAAAGTTTTTAAACCCATCAGCTCAGGATAATTTGGATTTACCGGAAATATCCTCCCCCTGAACTTAGTTAAATTAGCAAGCAGAACCCCGCCGAGTTTTTCCTGACTATGAGAAGCGCCTATAAGTGCTATAGATTCAGGATTAAAAAGAAAATCAAGGCAAGTGTCTTTATCCATGACTATATTATA
Organism: Nitrospirota bacterium; assembly: GCA_037444915.1. Classification (GTDB taxonomy): domain Bacteria; phylum Nitrospirota; class Thermodesulfovibrionia; order Thermodesulfovibrionales; family Dissulfurispiraceae; genus JBBILM01. Next base: position 10,733 of record JBBILM010000065.1, read on the forward strand.
GCCGACAAATCAGCAGATTTTTTTGTTTACCCCAAAAAATGAGATTACATCATAAGATTATAGTGGCATGGGCAGATAAATGGCTTTATCCCGAAGCATTATTGAGTCCCGCAAAAAAACATATCAATAAAAAAATACAGGGCTGATTAATTGGATTGTTTCCATAAATTGCGAATTATAAAGGCTTTATCTGTTCATGCCGCTATATAGCCCATTTTTTTATTATGTGCTCTCAATAAACAATAAGGCCGGATCTTCAAGATACCTGATAACCCTGGACAGAAATCTCGCTGAATCAACTCCGTCTGTAACCCTGTGATCAAATGTTAAGGATAAGGGAAGGATTCGTCTTATAACTATCTGACCATTTTTAACCCAGGGCTTTTCAGAAATCCTGCCTGTTCCAAGTATCGCCACATCAGGATAGTTGATTATCGGCGTGGCGAATAAACCTCCAAAATGTCCGTAGTTCGTAATAGTGAATGTGCTGCCCTTCATTTCATCCGGTTTTATCTTCCTTTCCCTCGCTTTCCGGCTTAACTCCTGAATCTCTTTGGCAAGATCAAGAATAGATTTTTTATCAACATCCCTTATAACAGGCACCATCAGACCTTCGGCAGTATCAACAGCTATGCCCATGCTGTAATATTTTTTTACGATAATTTCCTCTTTTTCTTCGTCAACCGAGGCATTAAGAAGAGGATGGTCAACAAGTGCATGCTGCACTGCCTTTATAAAAAAAGGCAAAAAGGTCAGATGAACATCCCTTTCGATTAATGGCTGCTTTTCCCTTTGCCTGATATCCCACAATTCTGTAATGTCTGCCTCATCCATGCCAGTGACAAAAGCAGTTGTTCTTTGAGATAAAATAAGATTTTTCGCAATTGTTCTCCTTATCCCTTTCATGGGAATCCTATCGCTCAATCCCTTGCTGCTCTCTTTTTCGAACGAAGGTGCAGCAATAATCCTTTTAGCCTTTTCAGATGCCTCTGTTACATCATCTCTCGTGATGCTCCCTGCCGGACCCGAGCCATGTATATTCTTGAGTGAAACGCCGAGTTTCTTGGCAAGCGCTCTTACAGCCGGCATTGCGAGCATCTCCCCCTCCTCAGGAAGGGTGCCGACAACAGAAACAGATTCTCCCCTCTCACCGGCTTCTGATTCAACGCCTTCTTCTTTGCCTCTCAATTCTATTTTCAGGAGGACTTCTCCAACATTAACCACTTCTCCTTCGTCCTTATTGATTTGCAGTACCGTGCCCTGCTTTGGAGACGGTATCTCGACTATCGCCTTATCTGTTTCGAGTTCGAGGATGTCCTGATGCTCCTGAACAGCATCGCCTTCTTTAACAAGCCATTTCCTGATCTCGCCTTCGGTTATACCTTCTCCCAAATCAGGCAGCACAAATTCATATATCATAATGCCTCCACTTTAATTGGTTCTTTTTCACTTTAAATGGGTAATCCTTTTTTATTCCCCCTTAATAAAGGGAAACAACCCC
>JBBILM010000066.1:0-12087 GCA_037444915.1 Nitrospirota bacterium
AGATTCCTCATACCCTTCTGGTATTCGGAATGACAAGCAAATCAAGGTGTTACAACTTCCTATCTCTATTTTTCGGACAGTGATTAATTGATTAAAAATACATCACTGTCTGTGATATAATTTCAAATGCGTGCAATAATAGTAGGTGCGGGTGAAGTAGGTTATCAGATAGCAAAATTCCTGACTCTTGAAGATATAGACGTGGTTGTAGTTGATCAGGAGAGAAGCAAGATTAAAAGGGTCAGCGAAGAACTGGATGTGGCAGTGGTGGAAGGCAGTGGCGGAGATCCATCGGTTTTAAAGGAAGCTGACGCTGCAAATGCTGATATGCTGCTCGCGGTAACTAACAGCGACGAGACTAACATGATAGCCTGTCTTTTAGCCAAGGCCATGTTCAATATTCCAAGAAAAATTGCCCGCATCCGTAATCCCGATTACTTTTTTAATAAAAACCTCCTCAGCAGCCAAAACCTTGATATTGAGCCTGCTATCAACCCTGAACTTGAGGTCGCAAAAGCGATTATAAGGCTTCTAGAGATTCCTTTTGCCACTGATGTCGAGGATTTCGAGAACGGCCTCATAAAGGTGATAGGTTTTAAAGTTCCGGAAAATTCGCCTATTACCGGAAAAGCCTTAAAGGACATAGGAAAATCCTTAAAAAACAAGTTCATTATAGGCCTCATAGAAAGAGATGACAGGGCCATTGTGCCGTCAGGCAATGACACTATTAAAGAAGGCGATATTATATATGTGCCTGTAAAAAAATGGGAGATAGCAGACATTGTAATGCTTCTTGGTTTATCCACCAAGCCTGCAAAAAAAATCATGATTGCGGGCGGCGGCAGAATTGGCTACTATATTGCTTCTGCAATGGAGATGAGGGCAGATGTAAAACTTATTGAAAAAGACTCTGAACGATGCAAATATATAAGCAATCATCTTGGAAAAACCCTTGTTCTTTGCGGCGATGCAGCAGACCAGAAACTGCTCGTTGAGGAAAACATAGCTGATATGGATATATTTCTTGCTGTTTCAAACAACGAGGAATTGAACATAATGGCATCCCTGCTCGCAAAAAAATTGGGGGTAAAAAAGGCAATCGCTATTGTAAACAGAACAGATTACATTTCGCTCGCACACAGACTCGGTCTTCAGGCGGTATTCAGTCCGCGTTTAATTACGGCAAGCACTATACTGCGATATGTAAGAAGAGGGGATATTGTTTCACTCACAGCTATAGCTGAAGACAAGGCAGAGATTATCGAGGCAAGGGTTTCCGCCACATCAAGGCTTGCCGGCAAGTCATTGAGGGATTCAAGGCTTCCTAAATCAGCGATTGTAGGCACTATCATAAGGGATGATAAAATAATAATACCCTCTGGTTCGGATATTATATTAGGCGAAGACAAGCTGATTATTTTCACAATTCGGGAATCTATCAAAGAGTTGGAAAAAATTCTTGTATGAATTTTAAACTCATATTCCATTTGGTCAGCATTGTACTTGTATTTACCTCTTTTTTTATGATCCTTCCTGTTATGGTTTCCATGTTCTTTGGGCAATCAGACACTGTCTATCTCGCCAAATCCTTTTTAATAACATTGACAACCGGAACAATTATGTATTTTTTCACAAAAGGACATAAGAAGGAAGAAATAAGACACAGAGAAGCCTTTTTAGTCGTGACTATAAGCTGGCTGGCAGTAGCTTTTTTCGGGACCCTTCCGTTTATGCTTGCCGGAACCTTCGCGTCATTTACAGACGCGTATTTCGAATCAATGGCAGGTTTTACGACAACAGGAGCGTCTGTTCTAAGGGATGTAGAAATAGTTCCAATGGGAATCCTTTTCTGGAGAAGCCTCACGCAATGGATAGGCGGAATGGGAATAATTCTGTTTGCTATTGCCGTGCTGCCACTTCTTGGAACTGGTGGAATGCAGCTATTCAAGGCTGAGGTGCCTGAAATAAGCGTGGATAAGCTTAAGCCAAGAATCATTGATACCGCTAAATCCCTTTGGCTCATCTATGTAGGTCTGACCTCGGTTTTAGCCGCCCTTTATATGGCGGGCGGCATGGATATATATAATGCTGTCAGCCATTCATTCACGACTATGGCTACCGGCGGTTTTTCGACAAAAAACGCGAGCATGGCATATTTTCAAAGCCCGTTTATTGAGTATACTGCGAGTTTGTTCATGTTTATTGCCGGAGTCAATTATTCACTTTATTTTTACGTATTCCGGGGCAATGTTCATAGACTATGGAAAAGCAGCGAATTCAGGTTTTACCTTTTCATAACAATCACTGCTTCTCTTCTGATAGCTTTAAAACTGTGGAAAACATCGTATGAATCTTTTTTTGAATCCTTCAGGTATTCTGTTTTTCAGGTAACTTCAATAATGACGACTACAGGATACGCCTCGGCTGATTTTGAGAAATGGTCATCCTTTGCGCAGATATTTCTCGTAATACTGATGTTTTACGGCGGTATGATCGGCTCAACCGGAGGTGGAATGAAACAGGTAAGAATTCTGCTGATGCTTAAACAGGGTTACAGGGAAATGTATCAGTTAATACACCCTCACGCAGTCACAACCCTTAAACTCGACGGCAAGGTTCTTACAAAAGAGATACTTGGCAGCATCTGGGGGTTTCTTTTCCTCTTTCTGTTCATTTGCGTTATAGCAACAATAGGCATGTCTGCTGTCGGCGTTGACATTGTAACATCTGCAACTACAGTGATATCCGCAATGTGCAATGTCGGGCCAGCGCTCGGAGATGCAGGGCCGACTGAAAACTATGCCTCAATACCGGCTGCCGGAAAATGGATACTGATCTTTTGCATGCTCACGGGAAGGCTCGAAATATATACGGTATTAATCCTGATAGTGCCCCAATACTGGAAAAAATAGGGCATTTCTCATTTAATCCTTATCTCTTTCGCCGGATATCCCGGCAGCAGGTTTGGGCTCAGGCTTGCACACAGGGCAGAATAATTCCCCCAGATCCAGAGGGCAAACATGCCCTCACTCAGGACAGCATGTGCATTCATTTAGCTTTGCCTTGCAAACAGGGCAGATTTCCATCTTAAATCCTCCAGAGGTTTTGCAACCGATTGACGTAGAAATTAAAGTTATAATTAATATATTATTTATATATGGATATAGGTCTATAAATTGATTAAATAGGCTTTAATTTCCCGGTTAATTTATTATACCTGTTGAATCGTTTTAATTTATAGATTATAGTTAAATGCATAAGAGGGATTCCCTGAACATTATTTCAGGGAATCACGAAGTTGAGGGGTTAAGTGTCTTTTAATCTTGAATTCATCGATGCCAATTCACTGTCGATCATACAGAATTCTATTTCTGAAATATGCGATGTATCATTCCAGGCATACGACAGCAGCGGCTACCCGCTTGCCCCTCTTGACAGGGAAGATGAATTGCTTGCCCAAATAAATTCCCGCAAATCCAGCAGAAATGAACATGAGAATTTTATCTGCAACTGCACTGAAACCACGGCATTAAGAAACGAGCCTTCATTATTCAAGGGACATTTTAACCAGCATCAGTTTTTTATCCCTATCAGCATAAACAGCGCTCGTATTATGCTCGTAAGCAGTCCTTTTTATCTCGCGAAATCCGAATTTAAGGATTTTCTGGACGAAAAAGGCCAGTTTTTCGGTTTTTCCAAATCAGACCTTTCTTTGTGGGAGAGCAAAATCAGGGTGTTTGATAGTAGGACAGTCGAAAAAATAGGAAGCAACATAAAAATACTGTTTGAAATTCTCCTGAAAAGCTCTTATGAAAAAAGCGTAAGCCGTAAAAAATACATGGCTGTTCAAAGAATCATAGACTTTTTTTCTCATATCAAACAGCCCGCCAATATGGAACAAATTTTCGCCACTGTGCTTAATATTTTATTATTTGAGTTTAACATTGAAACCGCATCCATAATGATAAGGGAAGATAATATTTACAGAACAATTACAGCTTCAGGATGGTTAAAGGGAGATGTCATACCCCTACGTCTTAAAGAAGACAATCCACTGATTCAGAAATCAGCACAAGGCTATAGAACGGCATCCTCAAACGATATAGCCGAGCTATCCGGTTTCGGCTTTCCGGATAGTATAAATGCCGTACATATTTTTCCAATTTTAGATGACAATTATCCCTTCGGCCTGATAATGATTTATAATGCCGTAATTTCGAGGGATACTGTTTATACACTGTTAGAAATCTGCAAACTCGTTGGCGCTATCACAAAGAATCTTAATCTCCAGAAAGCCTATGACAGATGCATCAGCGATGCAATGTCGCTCAATTATTCTAAAGAGAAGCTGAGTCTCGGCCTCAATAATCCTGATGAACTGTATGATACAATCGTTGATTCAGCAACCGAGCTTTTGAATGCTGAAAAAGGCTCGATCATGCTTTTTGAGCAGGACAGCCTCGTGATAAAGGCTGTAAAAGGCATCAGCAAATGGCTTTTGCAGGACAGCAGGATAGAGATAAGCCAGAGCATTGCAGGGAAGGTTTTCACAGAAGGAATGCCATTGCTTGTAGAGAATACGGAAGAAATGCAACTGCCCTATTTCAAGGAAAGGAAACACTATAAAACCCATTCCTTTATCAGCATGCCTGTAAAATTCGTTTCAGAAATAATAGGGGTCTTGAATGTTTCGGATAAGATAACGCTCGAAAATTTTACTGAAAGGGATTTAAACCTGCTCTCGAATTTTATTTCCTACATATCGATAATTCTTAAAGCGGCTGACTATCATGCCATGGCCGAGCAGATGAAGGAGCTGTCCGTAACTGATCCTCTGACAGGGCTATTTAACAGGCGTTATTTACAGGACAGGTTTTCAGAAGAGATTCACCGTTCAGAGCGGCACGACCTGATTTTTTCGATAGCAATGTTTGACATAGACGATTTCAAGCTTTTTAACGATAAAGAAGGCCATCTCGCAGGTGACGATGTGCTTAAAAAAGTTGCTTCCACGGCACATGGCTGTCTGAGGGCAAATGACATTCTATCCAGATTCGGGGGCGAAGAATTCCTTGTCATAATGCCGCAGACTAATAAGGATGAGGCATTAGCTGTTGCAGAGAGAATAAGGACAACCATAAAAGAATCGGTTCGGGACAGATGGGAAAAATTCCCCAAGCCATACATAACAGTCAGTGCTGGGATCTCTTCCTATCCAGAGGATGGCAAAGACATAAACGAACTGATTAAAAGCGTTGACACGGCTCTCTATAAGGCTAAGGCCAGTGGAAAGAATACAACAGTCGTATTTCAAGGAATTGAATAATCCGAATAATCCGACAGGCTCTTAATTTAAAAAATATACTTTACTCCGAGGAATCCGCCGATAAGCAGAATTGTAAATACAACTGTGATAGCATTAAAGTACCTGTCTATAAATTCCCGTATCGGTTTGCCAAAATGATATATCAGCAGCGCTACCAGAAAAAACCTTGCGCCCCTGCTCAATAGCGAGGCAATTGTAAAAACCGCGAAATCTATCTTGAACGCGCCTCCTGCTATGGTAAAAACCTTATACGGTATGGGCGTAAAGCCGGCAATTGCCACCACCCATGCATCATATTGTCTGTAAAGCTCTTGCATGTAAGCGTATTTTTCGACATAGCCGTATAGTTTAAGTACAGGCATTCCAACAGCATCCATAAATAAGACGCCTATTAAATATCCAAATGCCCCGCCTAAAACCGAACCTATGGTGCAAAAAACAGCAAACCTGAATGCCCTCATGGGAATGGAAAGGCTCATGGCTATCAGCAGAACATCCGGCGGCACCGGGAAAAAGGATGATTCCGCAAAAGCAAGTATGAATAACGCAGGTGTACCATAGGGAGTATTTGCCCAATGCAAAACCCAGTCATACAATCTTTTAAGAAATTTCATAACGGCATCTATCATACCATAAAGAATTACACAAAATACTCAATTAGCATTACCGGCAAGCGTGTATTTCTTGCCTGCAATGCGCGTACTATGCTATTTTACAATGTCGCGATTAATGACTTATGAGGTTACCTAATGGTTCACAATGACAGATGGATAAGAGAAATGGCGAAAAAAGGCATGATAGAGCCCTTTGATGAAAAGCAGGTGAGAAAAGGTGTAATCTCATACGGCTTGAGTTCTTACGGATATGATATGCGGATAAATGATGAGTTCAAGATATTCGCTAATATAAACAGTACAATTGTTGATCCGAAGAAATTCGATCCCAAAAGCCTGATTGATTACAAGGGCGACGTGTGCATCATACCGCCCAACTCTTTTGTTCTCGCAACTTCTGCCGAATATTACAGGATTCCCCGCGAAGTTCTCGTCATATGCCTTGGAAAATCCACATACGCCAGGTGTGGCATAGTCGTTAATGTAACGCCGCTTGAACCTGAATGGGAAGGTCACGTAACTATTGAGATATCAAATACAACCCCATTGCCTGCAAAGATTTACGCCAATGAAGGCATTGCCCAGCTTATTTTTTTGCAGTCATCAGAGGTTTGCGAAGTCTCATATAAAGACAAGGCCGGGAAGTATCAATCCCAGCAAGGCATAACCCTTCCGAGGTTATAAAGATGCTTTGGAAAGAAAAACTCATAATCGCACTCGATGTAGCCAGCCCTGACAAAGCCATGGACATCGTGGACAGGCTTGGAGATTATGCCCATGTGTTCAAGGTTGGATTTGAACTCTTTGTAAGCGCCGGACCTGCGATAGTCGAACAAATACAGAAAAAAGGGAAAAAGGTCTTCCTTGATCTGAAGTTTCATGACATACCCAATACAGTTTCACATGCCGCTATAGCAGCCACCCGGCTTGGTGTATACATGTTTAATATCCATGCCTCAGGCGGTCTTGACATGATGCGCCGCTGCAGGGATTCTGTCGAAAATACATGCTTAAAGGAAAACATTCCTAAACCGAGGATCGTTGGAGTGACAGTGCTCACAAGTATAGGCAATGAATCATTGAAAAATGAGATATGTATTCAGCACAGCCTTAAAACACATGTTAAGCACCTTGCCGCATTGGCGCTTACCGCAGGGCTTGACGGGGTTGTAGCTTCTCCTCACGAGATATCAATGATTAAACAGAACTTCGGACAAAACTTTATTGTAGTTACCCCCGGGATCAGACCGTCGTGGGTACCGCCCGATGACCAGATGAGGACCGCCACTCCCAGGGAGGCCCTGAAGGATGGCGCTGATTATATCGTGATGGGCAGGGGGATACTTAAACAGGATGACCCCATCAAGGCGCTGGAACTTATATCCTTGGAGATTCTCACTGCTTAGATTTGTCCCGCAACTGATGCTGAACCAGTCAATAAATGCGATGGGGATTTTCACTTGAAATTAAGCCTGAATAAAAAAGAATTTTTAGAGACAATCAAAAGCGGCGCTGTTCCGCCGCTTTATTGCGATATTCCGTATTATGAACCCTATCGCGTGTACGCACTACTATGCACTCAAGGCGGCTTTAAAAACTCCATTCTGCTTGAAAGCGTCAAAGGGCACCACAAGACCGCCAGATATTCTTTCATAGCCTATGATCCGTATCTTATCTTCATGGCTAAAAACAACGAAACAAAGATTGAATTAAAAAGGTCTAAAAAATGGAAAAGCGGCCATATTGAGGACTCTACCCATTCTGTTTCCTTCAGGCATCCTCTGCAGAGATTAAAGGAAATCATTGATGGTTATCCTCAAAAAGCATCACTTGATTTACCGCCGTTTCAGGGCGGAGCCGTAGGATTGTTGAGCTACGATTTTGTGCGGCATATTGAAGACATACCTCGCAGGGCAGTTGATGACCTGAACATACCCGACATGCACTTTCTAATGGTTGATTCAGTCATATCATTTGATCACCTGCAGAAAAAGGCGTGGCTCGTGATATCGCCGGGAGCCAGACATACTGAACTCGGATACACTGATATTTCACAGATAGACTGGATTACCGAATATGATTACGCAAAGGAAAAATTGCATGAGACAATTGATAAAATCAATAGCATTGATATTGATAATGTTGTCCGCGATTCTTCTGGTGCAAATCCTGCTGCCCGCAATCTGAAGCTTAACTATGAGACGTCAAAAGAGCAGTATATGAAAACCGTAATGACTGCAAAGGAGTACATTGCAGCAGGCGACATATTTCAGGCAAATCTTTCCCAGAGGATATCGGCCCGCATAGGCGATACGGATCCATGGGAAATTTATAAGATACTGAGGACTATTAATCCCTCTCCATTTGCTGCATATGCTGATTTCGGGGATTATAAGATTGTCAGTTCATCGCCAGAAAGGCTTGTAAGGTTAAAGGACAATATCATCGAAACGAGGCCCATTGCAGGAACAAGACCAAGGGGTTCAAGCATGAAAGAAGATGAATTAATGAGGGCAGAACTTCTGTTGAATAAAAAAGAAAGGGCAGAGCATATAATGCTCATAGACCTCGAAAGAAATGATATAGGAAGGGTATCAGAATACGGCAGCGTGGTAGTGGACGAATTTATGATTACAGAGGACTACTCCCATGTAATTCACATAGTATCGAATATAAGAGGCATTCTCGAAAAAGGCAGGAGCTGTTTTGATCTCATAAAAGCCGTATTTCCTGGCGGTACCATTACAGGTGTGCCAAAGGTAAGGTGCATGGAAATAATTGATGAACTCGAGCCTGTATGCAGAGGCCCGTATACTGGCTCGCTCGGCTACATAGGCTTTTCAGGCAATATGGATTTGAATATAATAATAAGAACCTTTGTAATAAAAGATGGATACGCTTATGTTCAGGCAGGCGCAGGCATAGTAGCTGACTCAGACCCTGAGAAGGAATATTATGAGACTCTGAAAAAGGCAGAGGCCTTAATAAGAACATTGGAGGAAACAGACAGAAAGAAGTGATTATCGCGGATATTGTATATTATTGAATGGAGTTTTTATTTTAGAGGAGGATAGTTAAGGCTTAATGGAGATAAACTCAACTCAAAGGCTTTTTATCAGGGCAGTTGTCTTGCCAGTTATTCTTTTGTCTGCTTTTTTTATTGCAGGAGGAGTCTTCCTGTATTGGTTCGGTTATCCATATGTATTAAAGAATGTCCACGGCTCTTATCTCACAAGTTACTTATCAGAAAAAAGATATTCGATCGATCTCTGGGCAAAACAATACAGAGAGGAGCTCGAGAAAATCTCGAAGCTCGACACAGTGAAAAACTTTGTTTCAATGCCTGCAAGCGTGTCAGGCGATGTATCAAAACTTAACATTGATAAAACCGCGGAACTAAATATAAATAAGGTTCTCGAAGATCAAATATCTAACAAACGGTTCAGAGTCATTGCTGTCCTTTCAAAGGAGGGAACTGTCCTGAAAAGCACTAATCCCGAGTTTATAGATGAGGAGTGGCTCTCAAGACCTGTGTTTGCGAATATAGTTACTTTTCTTAAAGGCGCCACAGCTTTAGGATTCCACGAAGGCAGGCGATCTGACAGCGGACTCGTATTTTTAACGCCAATAATGGGAATTAATTCAGACATAATCGGATTTATATACGCGTCAACAGACACAAAGGAAATGGCTAATTTTTTAACGGTTCGATATAGTGTATATGACAGCCTCAAAATCGAATTGATAGACAAAGATGGCAGCGTTGCTTTAACAAAGGAAGGGGTACCGCGCCAAAAGGAAAAATACGATATAAAAGCAGCAATAGGCGTTTTAGGCATTACTGATTCGTCATTGCAATTGATAGCAGTAGTCAACAAGTATGAGATTCATAAACCTCTCATATTAGTCTTATCAATATACTCTTTATTTGGCCTTATAATAACTTTATCCATCATGCTTTATAATTCCCGTTTCATTAAGAAAACCAGGGCTTCAATGCCATCGTCTTCCGATAAACCTCTTATAGATAAAGGGGGAATCGGGGAAAGCCGTGAATCGCTAAAAAATCAGACATTGGATATGCTGCTCTTTCATAGGGTATCAAAGGAATTAAGAAATGCGTTAAATTCAATGTTTTCAGATGCGCAAACAGTCCTTAGCTCAGAAGGCAATCTGACAGAGTCTTCCACGAGAAGTCTTATCAGGATGAAAAATAATTTAACTGACATAATATGGCTGATTGACAATCTGTCAGAGATAGCAATGCCCCAAAGAAGCGTGGCTGAAGCGTATGAGGAATTTAATCTATGCGATCTCTTAAAAGAAATAAATGACAGCTCAAAAGAGCTTGCGACTCCAAAAGCAGTGGAATTAATATTTGATTGTCCTGATGTCTTCAGAAACAATGCTGTTTATGCTGACAGGAATTGTTTAAAAACCTTATTACAGAACCTCATGATTGCTGCCGTAAAGTCAACTAATGCAGGAACAGTTACTTTGCTCGCATCACAGGTTGCAGGTGATGATGGTTCAAGATTGCTTGAAGTATCGGTTGCCGATACTGGAAAAGGCTTTTACGGGATTCCAGACACACCCTCTGAAATATCTGATCTGATGCTCGAAAACATGTATAGCGAAATTAAGGTCTATTCTAACTTACTCGAATATGCGAGCATATTCCTATCAAAACGGCTTGCATATTGTATGAAAGGAAAACTGGCGGCTGAAAGCATTAAGGGCAAAGGATCTGTTTTTACCGTAAGAATTCCCCTTAATCATTAAGCAGATATTAACAAATAGCCCTTATTTTTAAAAGATCAGGAGGATCAGACATGGAACGCAAGGTTTTATATTTTGAAAAGACCGGAAGCGAAAATACCGGGGCGTGTCTTGAGGTTGTCAAACAGGCACTGATGCAGTTTAATTATAAGCATCTTGTAATTGCTTCCACGACCGGTGATACAGGAATAATGTTCTCCGAGGCATTAAAAGACTCTGGCGTAAATATTGTCATTGCCACCCACTCATCAGGTTTTAAGTCTGCAAATACCCATGAAATGTCGCCTGAGATCAGAAAAAAAATAGAGGCTGCCGGAGCAAAAGTTTATACAGGCACTATGATTACACACGGACTTGAGAACGCATTTGCGTCAAGGTTCAGCGGAATGTATCCTGCGATGATTGTTGCTCAGTCTCTGAGAAGATACGGCGAGGGCCCAAAGGTATGCTGTGAAATCGTTATGATGGCCTCTGATGCAGGCCTTATCCCTGAAGGAGAAGAGGTTCTTGCAGTGGCCGGTACTGCCAAGGGCGCTGACACTGTGCTTGTTATAAGATCAACTGCATCAAAAAGGTTCCTCGAACTGAGAGTGCTCGAAATACTGGCAAAACCGAGATAGCACAACATTAATCATATATTAGGATTTAATAGCCTGAGAGTCATGAGCTACATAGCCTGATATCATCAGATCATCACCTATTCTTTTGACGTTAATATCATAAATTTTATGCGCATCTTCAAGTCTTTTAAAGCTCCTGCCTCCAACAACGTCAAGAGATTCCTTGCCGCCGATAATCTTGGGTGCTACAAAAAAAACCACCTTATCCACTACTTCATCGGCAAAGGCATAGGCATTTAGGGATGAGCCGCCCTCTATCATTACAGATATAATTCCCATGTCACCAAGCTTTTTCATGAGCCATTTCAAATCTACCCTTTTCCCCTCATATTCAATTATTTTAATGCCTCTATTAATCAACGCATTAACTTTTTCAATCGCTCTTTTCTTTGAACTGCCTTGTCTTTTTGTTACCATTATAGTATCTGGTGGAGCATTGAAAATCTTATAATTTAGGGGGATTTCGAGATTCGGGTCTATAATTATCCTCTTGGGATTTCCTAAATCCCGACCTTTGCCATTCGCGTTGCGCCCGATTCTTACAGTCAGTTCAGGGTTATCTGCCTTGACAGTACCGACCGCGGTAAGAATAGCATCAACGCTGCTTCTCATTTGATGAACAACCCTTCTCGCTTTTTCGCCGGTTATCCATTTTGACTGTCCTTCGGGGGTTGCTATTTTACCATCAAGCGTCATGGCTGTCTTTAAAATAACAAAAGGCATGCCGGTTTTTATGTATTTAATATAG
>JBBILM010000067.1:0-857 GCA_037444915.1 Nitrospirota bacterium
TCAGGCTCATATATATTCCTGAGGTCGAAGAAATAAGGCGACTTCAAGAGTTTTTTGACTCTTGCAAGTTCCAAGTTCCTGAATTCATTCCATTCTGTAAGTATCACAACAGCGTCAGCGTTCTTTATGCAGTCATAGGCGTCTTTTGTATATTTTATATTATTATTGAATATCACTCTTGCATCATCCATTGCAACAGGGTCAAAGGCCTTAATCTTTGCTCTGTCTTTTAGCAGATTTTCAATAATCTCTATCGACGGTGCCTCTCTCATGTCATTGGTATTTGGTTTGAATGAAAGGCCAAGTACTGCTACAGTCTTTCCTTTAAGAGCGCCAAGTCCTTTCTTTATCTTCTCGAACGCTTTCATCTTCTGCTTTTCATTGGCATCAATAGTTGACTTAACTATGCCGAGTTCTATGCCATGACTTGCGGCGATGGCCAAGAGCGCACGCGTATCTTTGGGGAAGCATGAACCTCCGTAGCCGGGACCCGGATGAAGGAATTTAGAGCCTATCCTATGGTCAAGCCCTATACCTTTTGCGACCATATGCACATCAGCACCCACTTTTTCGCATAGGCTTGATAGCTCATTTATAAAAGATATCTTTGTTGCAAGGAAGGAATTGGAAGCGTATTTTATCAGTTCGGCCGTCTCCATGTTTGTTACAACAAACGGGGTTTCGATGAGATAAAGCGGCCTGTAGAGGTCTTTCAGTATTGCCACTGCCTGCTGGTTTCTCGCTCCGATAACCACCCTGTTCGGCCTCATGAAGTCTTCTATTGCAGACCCTTCTCTCAGGAATTCAGGGTTGGCCACAATGTCAAAAGCTACCTGTTCCCTTAATCTTTTCGAGAT
>JBBILM010000067.1:867-12044 GCA_037444915.1 Nitrospirota bacterium
CCTGTACCGATTGGCACCGTGCTCTTTGTTACAATTACCTTATATCCGTCGATATTTTCTGCTATCTCGGCGGCTACTCTTTCAACATATCTCATGTCGGCAGAGCCGTCTCCGCGAGGCGGGGTGCCGACTGCAATAAATATGACAAGTGAAGATTCAACAGCATCATGAATCTTTGTTGAGAACTTGAGGCGACCATTCTTTAAGTTCTTCTTTACGAGGTCTTCAAGCCCGGGCTCATAAAAAGGGATATCGCCTTTCCTCAATGCCTTAATTTTTTTTTCGTCCTTGTCCATGCAGGTGACAAAAACCCCGAATTCCGCAAAACAAGCTCCTGTTACAAGTCCAACATATCCTGTGCCGATTATACCTATATGCATGCTACCTCCTGAAGGAATTCTTATACAAAATTATTTTAAAAAAAGGCTTGATCATTTATGGTGAGTTCTTGATCTTCTGATAAAACTTCATCATTGCATCAATGTGTGCTTCGAAGGAGAATCTTTCAGCAAGTTTTCTTGCTAAAATTGACATTGTCCGATTTGCATCCTTATTCATCAAAAACCCGATTTTCTCAGCTATTTGCCGTATATTTTCTGGTTCATCTATAATAAATCCTTGAATTCCGTTTTTGATTATTTCGGATGCCCCACTTAGCCTTGTAGTTATAACAGGCAATCCAGATGCCAAAGCCTCAAGATGCACGTTTCCAAAAGGTTCATAAATAGTTGGAAAAACAAAAATGTCAGAGGCATCATAAAATTTATGAATATCTCTTTGAGGGCCGCAGAAAACAACCCTCTGTCTTTTTATCAAGTTCTTGAACTTCTTTTCAGAGCCCTTACCCACTATGAGAACCGTTAAAGGATTAGAAACCATTTCAACAGCTTTCAATAGAAACTCAACACCTTTCCTTTCAAAACCTGACCCTACAAAAAGCACAACAAATGCATCATATGGTATGGAATATTTTTTCCTTATCTCCCTCCTGTAAAGTTCCTTGTTTCGAGGATGGAACTTTTCCGTGTCAACGCCGTTATAAATAACCTCTATGTCAGTCGGGGATATTTCATAATTTTTGATAATATCCGTTTTAACCATTTCCGATATTGCGAGGATTTTTTTATACCTGTGCCCTTTGAATATCACCATCTCCAATAAAAGAATGAGCCAATGATAAGGATTGAATATAATAGAGAGTTTTCCAAATAAGCCTGTTCTCTTCCATCTCTGCCTCAGCCACTCAATATGACATCCGTCACCTGCACGGTAAATATCCTGATAAAGCGTCTTATCGTGGCTCTGGATAATGTCGTATTCCTCTTTTTTCAACTTCAGATATGCTGAGACAGCAAAAGTAAAATCACGCAGCACGGAGTTTATTGTTATGGCAGGAACTTTATGGAAAAAAATATTGCTGACTTGTTTATCTACCTGCCATTTGTTTGCAAATATATGGACTTCGTGCCCCTCATTTGCAAGCTGCTCAATCAGGCTCTGGGAGAACCCCTCTGCTCCGCCGTGGAAGGTATATTTCTTTCTTACTATTGATATCCTCATTATTTCATTATTTTATAGCCTTCCAGATTAATCGCTTCGAAAATAACTTTGCCAGCTTCAAGGGCGTTTTATGAGTAACAGGAATCCCCAATTTACTACTGCCAATTATGTGTCCTTTAAAAGGAATAATTTCGACAATACTGAAGTACTTCTGAAGAAGATCTTTCAGCATATCAAATGAAAAAAAATGCAGATGAGATGGGTCTCCGCACAAAGACTTGCCGGTAAGAAATCTCCACCGGGTCTTCAGTCTGTAAGCATTCGGAGTAGTGCCGCAAAAAATGCCGCCAGTTTTCAGAACCCCGCAGCTCTCACTGACAAAATTCTCGGGCATCATAATATGCTCTATAATTTCTCCTGCTACAACAACATCGAATGCAGAATCTCCAAATGGAAAATTATCATTCAGGTCAAGGTGATGGGTTTTTATCCCGAGATTTTTACTGCATATGGAAAGTGCTACATCGTCTACATCGACTCCTGTTACATCATTGCCTTCTGCATAAAACTGTGTATGACTACCGTCCCGGCAACCGAGGTCAAGTACCTTTTTGCCGGTATTCACAATTCCAGCAATAATTTTTGCCCTGTCAAGCCCCCCTGAAGTTCTGCGGCCGTATTTTTCTCTTTCCCTGTGGTGCTGTATATAAAACTCCCTTAATTTATCCTTACTCACTCAATCACTCCTTCTATTTTTGATATCATCTGTTTCATTCTGAGGTCATATGTATGCTCTTTTAAGATACGCTTTCTTCCCGCCTCTGAAATATTTCTCCTTAATCCCTCATTTTTCAGATAATATCTTATCATATCTATCATATCCTGCTCTGTTTTGAAGGTAACGATCTCCTTGCCAGGCTCTAATATTTCTTCAATGCCGTCAACATGCCGGCACATATAAAATGCCCCGCAACCAACTGCTGTATACATCCTTGCACTCATCGACTTTCTTACATGTGGCATTGCATCAAAAGCGAGGAATATTTTTGAAAGCCTGGCAACCTTGGCATAATCTTCGAGATAAATGAACCTGCCGCCATAAGACCTCCCGATCTTACCCATAATTAAAGGTATATTAGATAATTTCCTCGGTATCCTTGGCCCCCACCATTTAAAATTAAACTTCTCATCGAGAACCCATTTAAGATATCCTCTTCTGGGCATGTAATATTCTTTGGACCCGAGACTTCCTACAAAAGTGACGTCTGCCGAAAAGATATCAATATCTTCAGCTGTTATCATTTTTGTCTCGAAAAAAGACGGTTCAAATGCCTGTGAAAGGTAGAAAGTATTATTGTTAAATTTTCTGAATTCCTCGACAAGCCCTTCAGCAATTGTAAAAAAAATGTCGCAAGCCTGCACATACCGTGGCAGCCATTCAGGGATTGCAAGGTCAGGATACCATTGAATTACCCTGGCATAATTCCTCAATTCATCGAATGCCTCCGGCGGAAGCTCGTCTTTTGTATGTAATATGAAATCCGGCGGGGACTCCTTGACAAGCTTTATAACTGCCTCTACAGAACTAATTGAAAATGGGTCGACAGATATTACCTTATGACCGTTCTTCTCAAGCCCAGACTTATAATACCAACCATTATTCCAGGGCTTGCTGAGAGCCGTTATTAAAAGGATTTTATACTTCGTCATAATAGCCCTTCTCTCTAAGGATCTCTTCAAAAATATCTTGATATCCTTTCACAGTATTCTCTATCGAAAACATCTTTGCCCTCTCTCTTGCCTTTTTGCCAAGACTGTCGATCATGGATGTTGTATCTATCAGCAACTTTAGAGCTTCCCCAAGTCTTACATAATCGGCTGGTGGAACCAGCATACCATTATCTCCCAATACCTCCCTATTGGAAGGAATATCAGATGCAACTACAGGAAGACCTGCTGCTATAGCCTCTATAAGCGCCGAAGGAAAGCCTTCCCATAACGAAGGAAAACAAAAAATATCCAGCGATCTTAAAAACAATGGTATTTTTTCAGGAGCCATCATTCCCATGAATATGCATCTAACACCCGAGCTATTAGAAACATCTTTCAGCTCATTTATTAAAGGGCCATCGCCGGCTATAGCGACACAAACATTGTTCAGCTTCGATGCAGCTTCTATAAAGAACTTGTGGCCTTTTTCTTCCTTTATTCTGCCAACAGTTCCAATAATGTAATTGTTGACGGGCATATTTAATTTTTTTCTGCTTTCATATTTCGAAATTTCCAGATTGAAATCATCTATTTTTACACCATTAAATATCACCTTTATCTTGCCAGAATTCACCCAGTCATATCTTGTAATGTCAGATAAAACTGCTGGAGAAACAGCTACAAGGGTGTCACTGAATAAACTGAGAAGAGAGTTTAAATACCTTCTGTGAAGCTTGGGTTTCAGCGGAGATTCGTAACGGCTGTGAAAAGAAGGAACAATTACAGGAACACCAGCAAGAACTCCAGCAATCCTGCCATATAAATTAGCATGATACTGGTGGGTCCTGAGAATATGAATATCCTCTTTTTTTAAAAGACGGTATAGCGCGGTTATAGCACCAAAATCAAAACCTCGTTTTTGCATCCTGTTTAATATCTTCACATTATATCCCGATCTTCTTAATTCCTCTGCAATATCTCCTCCTTCTTTCAGGCAACAGACCGTTGTATTGAACCGTTTGCTGTCGTAGCCTTTAATAACTTTCAAAAGCATGTTTTCAACACCACCTACCGGCAGCCTCGTTATAACATGAAGTATGTTGAATCTCTTATTTTCAGAAGGCTTCATATATTCTATTAATTTACCTCAGAACTTTATTTCCAGCATATATAAATATTTAATCTTATAATCGTCGATCTCTTTCATGTTCAAAAATTTATCCAGTTTATGCGGCTTGTCATTATATCTTTTCATCAACCTGAATCTCCTGACATTCTCATCTGCAGATAATTTCAGAAGGATATCAGCTTCCGATATCCGCAGGGAAGGATTTGCCTGCATATAAAATACTATCTTTTTATATCCCGGCATTTTTTTAAAAAATGGTTTGAGTTCGTCAACACCATGCCATGGGATCTTTATCCTTCTATGAAAAAAGCATAGTGAATTATGCCACATTACACTGTCATCTATGACAGCAACACATTTTTTATCGAATTTCCCAAGCCCGTTTTTCCGTATATATTTTCCGAAATGGCTTTTACCAGCTCCAGCTGCGCCGGCTACAGCAATCAGAACTCTTTCCTTATTCTTCAGAATCTCATCAGCATACACCTCAAGTTTTTCTATTATTCCACCGTAAACTGAATTGTATTTCGGTTTTTTGTCTCTGCTTTTTCTCAGTATATAGTATTTGACCATCTGTACAAAATCATCTCTATTTCTTATATCCATTTCATCCATATAATGGTTTAAAATAGTCATCTTTTCTTCATCAGAAAGGGTGAGTCCTGGATGTGCAAGTCCGGGCAAATCCCTCGCTTTATTCCTGAGTTTAGGAAAAGGCTCTCTTTTTATGCTGTCAATCTCCAGAAAACCGTAGTGTTTCATATCATTTACAAAAAAATGCCCCAGGTGTGTATCTCTAAGCCAGTATCTGTTCTGGTGAATTTTTATTATTTCATCGATTGTTTCAAAATATACCTTTTTCGGGATTATTTTTTTCTGTTCTATAAGGATGTCATGAAGTGATTCCCCTGTAAGTCTTTTCATTACTATAAAATGCTGTCCGCCTCCCTTTATCCTTCCATACGCTATAATCTCTGGCACCTTCAGTCCCTTTGAAATGAGGGTTTTTGAAAGTTTATATAAAGACTTCGCTTTGTTCATAATACGGAAAAGTATTTTTTGTCTGACTGAAATGGGATGAATAATTTTAAAAAAAGAATCGCTTGCCGAGTCATAAAATACCATTGTTTTTCTGATTGTAGAATAAAGACGAAATCCTCTTATGCGGAATATCCCTTCAATTTCTTTGTTTTTGCCACTGAAGGGACTGATGACGTCGGGATATTCTTTAATTATCAAGCATAAATTCTCGATAGCCGCCAGTACAGAATCCGCGCAGCTGTCGGTACAGGAAAAAGACATAATATCGTTTTTTATCAACCTCATTTTCACAAATATCACAGAGAATGAATTCTATTTTTCTTTAAAAAGTTCCATATAAACGGCTTCTGTATTTTTTACCATATTGTCTATGGTAAATCTTTCTATGATTGTAGCTCTTGCATTTTCACCGATCTGTTTTCTTAATTTTATTTCTTTCATTAATAATCTAACTTTCGCATAGAGTTCATTGACGTCTTTGGGCTTAAAGAATATTCCATTTATTCCGTCTTTAATGAAATTTCTGAATGTAGGGATATCAGAGACTACAACAGGTCTCTCCATGGCCATCGCTTCGAGCAGTGCAGTTCCAAGGCCTTCCAGATATGAGGGATAAACAAAGATATCTATGGTTTTCAAAACTTTCGGAATATCTTCCCTGTGCCCTAAAAAAATGACTTTGTGTCTCAGTTCCTCGTTCACATAGGAAAGGTACTTTGCCCTGGCCGATTCATTCAGTCTGCCTGCAAACAATAATATGCAAGGAATATCCACGCATATTATATTGAATGCCTGCATAAGATAATCCTGTCCCTTTACTCTTGTGAATGTGGAAGTGTTCCCTATGACTACAGTACCGCCTGGAATGCCAAGCTCATTCTTAAGATCATCAGTTTCCTGATTAAATTTTTCGATATTAACCGCTGAATGTACTACAGAAATATCCTCGCCTTTTAGACCGCTCGATACAAGCACATCTCTTATCGCCTCACTGATGGCTATAATCCTGTCAGGAAAAAAATAGATAAGTCTTGTTAATGGATCCCTTCCGACTGGATAGAGATTGTGCCGGAACCTGATGAGTTTCCTGCCGGCAAATTTTGCTGCTATCCCCCCTGCCCAGCTATCGACAGAGCTATGAGTAGCAACAATATCTACCTTCTCTTCTTTTATAATTCTGATTAGTTTTGGAATTGTCAAAAGATGAGCCTGTTTTACCATATTTAGTTCGTATGTTTTTATGCCTGCCATCTTTGACTTTTGCGCAAGCATGCTGCCTTTGTGACAGGCGATGATCATTTTATGGCCTCTCTTGTCAAGGCCGATGCATTCAGTTAAAACCCTGTTCTGCTGACCTCCCCAGTTTTTAAGATCCTCCGTGTGAAGAATTACCATTTTTTTTCCAGAATAAAGAATCTGTGTTCACAGTTAATTTCGTTTAAGAAGGACTTTTCTATTTTAAAATATTCACTTAACATAATCTTAACTTCTTTATATGAACCCCCCCTGTTGATTTCCCATAAATGTTGGTTACCCGGTTTGTTTTTAAATCTTTTTCTATTTA
This sequence comes from Nitrospirota bacterium, assembly GCA_037444915.1. Classification (GTDB taxonomy): domain Bacteria; phylum Nitrospirota; class Thermodesulfovibrionia; order Thermodesulfovibrionales; family Dissulfurispiraceae; genus JBBILM01. The sequence continues at coordinate 7,812 of JBBILM010000067.1, forward strand.
ACGGCCATTTCAATATAAGCCTTTTCTGTCTTAATAAAGGCATATCAATTTCAAGCTTTAAATGCTTTCGTCTTTGGGGAAGTGAGATTACCGCAAAATGTTTGATAATCCTGTGAAATTCAGCAAAAACAGCGTGGACATGTTCGAAAGGCAAATGTTCAAGGACTTGACAGCATAAAATTGCATCAAAACTGTTAGTCTCAAAAGGAAGTGGAAGGTTTCTGATATCGGCAATTATATCTGGTCTAACGCTGGCATCCATATCAACAGTCACCACATTTGTATTAGGCTGTAACTTCAGTATTGTCTGTTCAACGATACCGCTTCCCTTTCCAATTACAAGAATGCTATCCGGCTTTCTTGACAACAGCTCTGATATCTGATACCAATAGCTCAGCCAGCGGGATTTTGAATTGTATTTTAAAGTCGAGTAGTTGTTACTCATTATTTAATAACCTAGAATAAAGGCTTTCTATATTATTAAGCATATGACTTGTCGGATGTTCACGTTTTACAAGTTCCCTGGCATTTTTCGCAAAATCTAATGCTACACCAGGATTTTCCAATATCCTTATTATACCTCTTGCAAGGGCATTATAATCTCCTGCATCAACAAGCAGTCCTGTCTTTTCATGGATCACGACTTCGGGAACGCCGCCCACTCGTGTTGCAACAACAGGCACACCTGCAGCCATTGCCTGAAGCATGCTCTGCGGGAGTCCTTCGGACCATGAACTGAGAACAGCAACATCTGAAATTGAATATACTTCAGGTATGTTTTCAATAAAACCTGTAAAAACAACATGCTTTGCAATCCCTGTATCACAAGCCATGTTTTCAAGCCGTTTCTTTGCAGGCCCGTTCCCGACAATCAGGAATTTGGCATCTGGGAAATGTTCAATTACTATTTTTACAGCGTTCAAAGTTACTTCATGGCCTTTAACGCTTCGCAGAATGCCTACATTTGTTATAACAGGTGTCTCCGGTGCAAGTCCGTACCTTGTTTTCGCTTGCGGGTTCTTTGTAACTCTGAAGAATTCTTCACCGACGCCGGTAGGAATACTGATGACCTTATTAAAAGGAAACCCACAATTTTGCACAAGGTTGTTCCTCATATTTTCACCACATGTTATATACATATCAGGCAGATAGTGAATAAAATTCAGCATGTTTCTTTTCAGGGGTATATTGAGATGCCTTGTTCTTATCAGAGCCGGAACACCTGCGATTTTTGCCGCAATCCCACCAATCCACGAATCAACACCGCTATGTGTATTAACAATATCAAACCTCTTTTTTTTAAGGATTCCTGCAAGGTTAATAATGCTTGTGACATCATATAGCCTTCTCATCGGCAAAGTGAATACATCAATTGAAAGTTTTTGAGCCATTTTGGCGTGCTCTCGGCAAACCAATGCCGCATAATGACCGCGGTTCGCCATGCCTTCAAGTTCCGCCAGCACCCTCTTTTCCTGACCGCCCAATCCGTCAGACCATTCTGTGTGAAGTATTCTCATCTATTTGAAATGCTTCAGATAAGCCTTGCTCAGCCAATCCCTTGAATGGATGAACAGCTTTTTTTTGAGATTGGAGGCGCTTATGTTGCCAATGACAATCCGCTTGATCCTATAAGGGTCAGTCTCGGGCGAATTAGAGCCCTTTTCTGTTGTAAAAACCAATTTATACCCTGAACCCTTTGCCGCATAGATATAATCTTCTTTATATACGCCCCACGGCCAGCACAGGGCATTACACTGTTTGCCCAGCTTTTCCTCAATCAAGCTTTTTGATATAATGAGTTCTTGGTTAAGGATACCTATTCGATCAATTGGATTGCGATATAATTTGTCCCACCTTTTGTGTGAGTGCGTGTGCGACTGTATGTCTATCAAACCAGACGCCTCCATCTCCCTGATCTCTCCCCACGAAAGCATTACCTCTGCGGCATGTCCGTCGTCAACACGTTGCTGACATTTTTTGTGTTCTGGAATGCTTGATGCATCGCCTTCATCAACACGATTCCTTCTTCCATTTTCATGAATCCACGAAGTAACGACAAAAATAACAGCCTTCATTTGATACTCCTTAAGTATTGGAAAGGCATATATCCAATTATCAAGCCAACCGTCATCAAAGGTTATCATTACAGGCTTTTTCGGAGGAGACATTTGACCGTTTATGAGCGATAATAACTCTTCTGTATTAAGCGTGGTAAACCCCTGATTTTTCAGATGCCTAATATGCAGCTTAAAGCTCTCCGGCTTTACATTTATAAAATCTCCTTCTGGATTAACATGGTGGTACATCAATACAGGGATGCAGAAACTGTTTTTAGTCATATTTTAAATTATATATGGTCTCTCTTTTTCAAATCAAATCAGAATTATTTCATGCCACGGCAAATGCGTTATATAGTTTGATGTATGTTTCATTTTTTGACATCAGCTGTTCATGGGTGCCTATATCGGCAATCCTGCCCTTATCCAATCCAAGACTATAATCCTGTCAGCATTTTTTATCGTAGATAGTCGGTGCGCGATAACTATAGTAGTTCTGCCCTTCATTAGCCCTTCGAGCGCCCTCTGAATAAGGGCCTCAGACACAGCATCCAAAGATGACGTTGCTTCGTCAAGGATGAGTATCGGCGGATTCTTAAGGATTGCCCGCGCTATGGCCAACCTCTGCCTCTGTCCCCCGGAGATATTCAATCCTCTCTCTCCTATAACCGTATCATATCCCTCCGGCAGTTTTTCGATGAATTCATCAGCATACGCAAGCCTGGCTGCTTCAATGATCTCTTTCTCCGAGGCTCCCAATCTGCCAAATTCAATATTCTCACGAACCGTGTCATTAAAAAGAATAATGTCTTGGCTTACAATGCCTATCAATGCCCTTAATAAATGAATCTCAATATCGTTCATGTCAATGCCGTCTATCGTCAACTTTCCTCCTGACGGCCTGTTAAACCGGGGGATCATATCCACCAGCGTCGATTTGCCGACACCGCTTCGTCCGACGATGGCGATAATCTCGCTAGGCTTTATATCAATACTTACATCCTGCGGGACAGGAACTTCGTTTCCCTGGTAGGTAAAAGAGACGTTTTCAAACCGCACCAGCTCTTTAAATCCATCTATATATGACGCTGCCCTTTTCTTCATACCTTAATCCTTGCAATGCATCTATCCTTTCCATCGACGCTTTTGTTTCCTGCAGGGTATTGTATGCATCGCCTATCTTCTTTACCGGAGAAAAAATCATATAGATAGCAACTATGATGGAGGCAAAATCACCTGCAGTTATCGTGCTGTTAACCACCAGTATGGTTTTGTGAGTTCAATTATCTTTTTCAGAACCGACATCTTTTTATAATATAAAAGTCAATCACTTTTTGTAAAATAGCTCTTTTCCAATGCCTTTGCATATTTCAGAAATGTATAAAAACCATAAAGCACACCAAGGATAAAGCCGTGCATCCCGTCTCTGAATCCCTGCTTGAGAAAAAACATTTTTAGAAAGGTGAAGACAGGACTTATCGTCATCTTAAATGCTAGTGCAGCATAGGATATCTCCGGATTTTTAAGCATTATTTCCCTTGCTGAAAGTGTCGAATAGTTTTCCATTTTTTTGATATATTCAGATATGCTCCTATATGTATAATGCTCCAGAGGTTTTTTTAAATAGCCCACAGCACCCTTTACAATCACCTTTTCATGAACTTCCCTTTGTTCTACAAAAGATAGATCTTTTTTGAAAAGCCTCACGGTATAATCAGGCCACCATCCGCTGTATTTTATCCACCTTCCGAGGAAAAAATTCTTCCTCGGAACATAAAAACCGCAATAATCGTGATGCGTGATGCCTGATGCGTGATGCGTAAATAGTCGAAAAATTTCTTCTTTCAACTCCGATGTGACTCTTTCGTCTGCATCGAGTATAAAGACCCACTCTTTCTTTGCATAATCTACAGCCATCTGTTTCTGTTTTGCATATCCCTGCCATTCATGCTGGAATATCCGGTCTGTGTATTTCCTGCATACCTCTACTGTCCTGTCCTCGCTATAGGAATCGACAACTACAATGTCCTCAAAATCCTTTGCACTTTCAAGGGCATCTCCTATGTTTTTCTCCTCATTCTTTGTTACTATAACTATTGAAACAGGTGCCAAAATCTTCTCCTCAAGGTAGATTTTAAAGACTAATTCATTTATTATATCAGATTAGCTCAAATGG
>JBBILM010000068.1:0-12005 GCA_037444915.1 Nitrospirota bacterium
TTATAATGAGCCAATACAACATGTTGGGGCTACCCATTAGAAACCCGGATGCGCCATAATTAAAAATGATACAGAGGAACTAAACCTCATTAATGAAGAACTCAAGCGTAAAAATAATGAACTCGAAAAAGCAGTTGGAGAAATAAAAAAACTGACAGGAATGCTGCCTATCTGTTCATCATGCAAAAATATAAGGAATGACGAGGGGTACTGGCAGAGGGTGGATGATTATATCAGTGAGCATTCTGAGGCTGAATTTACCCATTCAATATGTCCTGATTGCGCAAAGAAGCTTTATCTTGAGTATTACGATATTTTAGAGAAAAGAAAAGACGCTGATAATAACCAGACATGAATAAGACAATAATAAAGGCATCGGGCAAGGTTGAAAGATTTGAGAGGCAAAAACTGATTAACAGCCTTACACGCTCCGGAGCGCCTGAAGACATAGCCGGGCATATTGCCGGACAGATAGAAAAAAAGATCGAGCCTTCATCAACGACAAGATATATTTACAAACTGGCACATGACATGCTTAATCGCTATAACAGTGCATTAGGCATGAGATATTCGATTAAGAAGGCTATTTCCATGCTCGGTCCTTCAGGTTATCCATTTGAACAATATTTTGCGAGGGTTCTCGAGCACTATGGATATGGCGTTGAGCTCAATGTAATAATGAAGGGCTATTGCGTATCTCATGAGGTTGACATACTCGCAAGTAAAGAAAACCGCCATTTTATAATTGAGTGTAAATATCACGGCAATGGTTCCAAGCCAACTGATGTTAAGGTCGCGCTTTATGTGAATTCGAGATTCGCTGATATCAGGAAGGCCTGTGAAATGCAGGCCGGACACAGGGATGCTGTGCACGAGGGCTGGCTTGTGACAAATACCAGATGCACAGAGGATGCAGTAGTGTATGCTGAATGCGCCGGCATCAGGATAATCAGCTGGAAATATCCAGACAGGCACAGCCTCGAAAAGATGATAGAAGACAAACAGCTTTATCCGGTCACGATTTTATCCCCGATAAAAAAGGATATCCTTGAAGCGCTTTTTCTTAATAACTTTATTCTCGCGCAGGATATCGCGGATGTTGACGAGCAGACTTTTATTAAAAAAAGCGGTATTGATAAAGGCACAGCCGCGAGACTGAAGCAAAGGGCTGATGAAATATGCGTCGGACTGTAGCATTTTTTTTGGTAGCGCTAAAAGCATTGTTCGGATAACTGTATTAATGCGGAATGTAGCACACTGATGCCTTTTAAATCCTTGACAGTATCAGCCCAATCTTTGTTATCATAATATAATTAAAAATTTAGGAGAAACGTAAAACCCCCTTTTTACTTGGTTTTTCCGCATTGACTTTTCATATGTCCCGGAGGCAAAATGGCAGGCCATTCCAAATGGGCTCAGATTAAGCATAAGAAGGCAGCTACTGACTCAAAACGAGGCAAGGTATTCACGAAATTAGTCAAAGAGATTTCCATTGCCGCGAGGCTTGGCGGAGGCGATCCTGACGGAAACGCGAGATTAAGGAGCGCAATGGAGGCAGCCAAGGAGGCGAACATGCCTTCTGAAAATATCAAGCGGGCAGTAATGAAAGGCACCGGGGAACTGCCCGGAGTAGCATACGAAGATATCCTTTATGAAGGTTACGGTCCCGGAGGCGTAGCCCTGCTGATCCCTGCCCTTACAGACAATAAGAACAGGACTGTTTCGGAGATAAGGTATATTCTTTCAAAAAACAACGGCAATCTCGGAGAGTCGGGCTGCGTTTCATGGATGTTCGAAAAAAAAGGGTATATTCTCATAGAGAAATCCCTGATAACAGAGGAAGATTTAATGTCGATTGTTCTTGATGCGGGCGCTGAGGATATAAAAAATGATCCGAAAGAGGAAACCTATGAAATTATTACCCAGCCCGAAGACCTCGATACAGTCAAAAAAGCTATTGAGCAAAAAGGGCTGACTATTGCCCTTTCTGAGGTAACGATGCTTCCCAAGAGCTATGTTGCATTGGAGGGTCAGGCTGCTGAGCAGATGATAAGATTGATCGAGGCTCTTGAGGATAATGACGATGTCCAGAACGTTTACGCGAATTTTGATATATCTGAAGAGGCGCTCGTTAAGTGAGGATTGCATCTGTTATTCTTGCAGCAGGACTTGGCACAAGAATGAAATCCTCGACACCTAAAATTCTCCATTACATATTTGATAAAACCCTGATTCAATATGTTGTTGAGTCGCTCATGAAATTAAAATCAAATAATATCGTGGTAGTGACCGGCTCAAATAGCGATTCGATTAGAAATACCCTTTCCGGCTATCCAGTAGCATTCGCAGTCCAGAAAGAGCCCAGGGGGACCGGAGACGCACTCAGAGCAGGGATTCAGGGATTAAAGGATATTACTAAAGATAAAGATGCCTCTATACTTGTGCTTAATGGAGACACCCCGCTTGTAGGAGCGTCAACATTGAGGGGCTTTTTAAGGCTTCACAGAAGCTTAAAAGAGGACATGTCCCTGATTTCATTTATTGCCGGACATGAGCATTCCTACGGCAGGATTGTCAGGGATGGAGGCAATGTCAGGGCAATTGTGGAAAATAAAGACGCTGATCATGAGCAGAAAAAAATAAACGAAGTAAACAGTGGCATTTATGCTATTAAATCAAGTGTATTGAACCTTCTTAAAGATATAAAACTTAGCAATTCCGGAGAATATTACCTGACCGATCTCGTATCATTGGCTGTTAAAAAGGGCTTTAAGGTTGGCGCTCATGCTATTGGCAGCGAAACCGAACTGACAGGCATAAATACGAGAGAGGATTTATACAGGGCAACACATTTTTTAAAAGATAAGGTTTTATCAAGGTGCTTTGATAACGGAGTATCCGTTATTGATAAGGCCTCGGTTTTTGTGAGTCCTGATGCAGAAATCGGATCAGACACCTTACTATATCCGAATGTTTATATAGAGGGAAAAACTGTTATTGGCTCAGGATGTACAATATATCCAAACACGAGAATAGTTAGCAGTATAATTGGCAATAATGTTATAATCAAAGATTCCACTGTCATAGAATCTTCAACGATAAAGGATAAGGCTGTAATAGGCCCGTTTGCTCATATCAGGCCTGACTCAAAAATAGGTTCACTGTCAAAAATTGGCAATTTTGTGGAAATAAAAAAATCAGTAATTGGCGATAATTCAAAAGCATCCCATCTTACTTATCTCGGTGATGCGGTTATAGGGAGCAATGTCAATATCGGGGCCGGAACTATAACCTGCAACTATGACGGCCAGAAAAAGCATAAGACCGTAATAGAGGATGATGTATTTATTGGCAGTGATACTCAGCTTATCGCGCCGCTGAAAGTGGGTAAAGGAGCTTATATCGGCGCGGGGTCCACCATTACAAAGGATGTTCCGTCTCTTTCCCTTGCTGTAAGCAGGACAGGGCAGAAAAATATAGATAGGTGGGCAGCTAAAAAAAACCTCAAGACCGAATCATCTAACCCCAAAAAAAGGGGTTCAAATAATACATAGCAGTTTACAAATATCAGCATTAAGGAGATATGTTCTTATTGCTGAATACGGACTAATTTTATGTGCGGAATAATAGGATATATCGGCAGTAAAAACGCTGTTCCCATAGTCATGGATGGTCTGAGGAGACTTGAATACAGAGGGTATGATTCAGCCGGCATTGCATATTTTGCTGACGGAATTATAGATGTGAAGCGTTGCAAAGGAAAGATCAACGCCCTCGAAAACATGATGGAAGGCCTCGATATTTCGAGTAGTGCAGCTATCGGTCATACGAGATGGGCTACGCACGGCAGGCCTTCTGATGAGAACGCCCATCCACACAAATCTGTCAGAGGGTCTAATGTTATAGTACTTGTCCATAACGGAATTATTGAAAACTACGTTGACCTTAAGCATAAACTCCAAAAGGATGGATTTCAATTCACATCTGAGACAGACACCGAAGTTTTATGCCACTTGATTAATAAGCACGCTCAGAAAACCAGACTTGAAGATGGAGTCAGGATGGCGGTTAAAGAGATTCAAGGTGCATACGCGTTTGCTGTTATCAATGAGAGGGAGCCGGAAAAGATTGTTGCTGTGAGAAATGAAAGTCCACTTGTAATTGGCATTGGAGAAGGAGAGTATTTTCTTGCATCAGATGTCCCTGCTTTTCTCAGCCATTCAAACAAGGCCATATTCCTTGATAATCAGGAAATGGCGGTGATGCATAAAGACAGCCTGACTATCACGGATTTTGAAGGAAGACCTCTGAACAAGGAAATCGTTACAATTTCATGGAGCCCTTCAATGGCTGAAAAGGGCGGATATAAGCATTTTATGCTTAAGGAGATTTATGAGCAGCCAAGATCGATAGCCGACACTATAAGGGGAAGGATACTGCCTGAAACCGGAAGTGTGGCTCTCGAAGAATTCGGCATAGATAAAGAAACGCTTGGCGCAATTGATAAGGTGTTTATTGCTGCGTGCGGCACATCATATCATGCGGGGCTTGTGGGCAAATATATGATAGAGAAGATAGCAAGGGTGCCTGTAGAGGTTGACATAGCCTCTGAATTCAGATACAGGAATTCTCTCATATCTGGAAAGACCCTTTTTATCGCGATAACGCAGTCAGGCGAAACAGCCGATACCCTTGCAGCGCTGCGAGAAGCAAAAAGACTGTCTGCAAAGTCTCTCAGCATTTGCAATGTGATAGGCAGCACTGCCTCAAGGGAGTCAGATTATGTTTTTTATACCCACTCTGGCCCTGAAATAGGGGTGGCTTCAACAAAGGCATTTACGGCCCAGATTGTTGCTTTATATATGTTTGCTATTGCATTGGGAAAAGGAAAGGGTAATCTGCCTGATGATGCGGCTGAGGAATTGATAGAGGAGCTTTTGCATTTGCCGGCAAATATTGAAAATGCGCTTTCATGCGATAAGGAAGCTGCTGCCATAGCAAGGCATCTTTTTAGGGCAAAGGATGTGCTTTATTTAGGGAGGGGCATTAATTATCCTATCGCGCTTGAAGGGGCATTAAAACTCAAGGAAATCTCCTATATTCATGCGGAAGGATATGCTGCTGGTGAGATGAAGCATGGACCAATAGCGCTTATTGACGAGGATCTTCCTGTGATAGTCCTTGCGCCGTCTGACGGACTTTATGAAAAGGTTATGTCAAATATTGAGGAGGTAAAAAGCAGGGGAGGGATGGTAATAGCTATTATTACCGCGGATAGTGAACTGATTAAAAGGGCTGCAAATTACAGTATTTTGATTAATGAAACCAATCAGTACCTTAACTCTATACTATTAACGATTCCCTTGCAGCTTATTGCTTACCATATTGCTGTATTAAGAGGATGCGATGTGGATCAGCCCAGAAACCTTGCGAAGAGTGTTACGGTTGAATGAAAACCCTCGCAGTTAAATAAATAGGCTGATAACAGTTGATAATGATTAACATGTCATCCAATCAGCTAATAGTATTATGTTATAATTAAAAGGAGAGAAGAAATGGCAAAAGATGTCTTATTGGAAGAACTTAATCCAAGGCAGCAGGAGGCTATAGTATATTCGGACGGGCCTCTGCTTGTGCTTGCCGGAGCAGGCAGTGGTAAGACGCGGGTAATAACCCAGAAGTTTGCCTACCTCGTTAAGAAGAAAAAGTACTCCCCATCATCTATCTTTACTGTCACATTTACCAATAAAGCCTCAAATGAAATGAAGGAAAGAATAGGCAATTGTCTGGAGCATAAAGACATCAGACAGGCTTGGATAGGCACCTTTCATTCCCAGTGCAGCAGGATATTAAGAAAAGAGATAAAACCCCTCGGCTACAAACCGGATTTTTCGATTTATGACGACAATGACCAGCATACCCTTATAAGACATATACTGAAAGAGTTGAAAATATACGAGGCCCTTTATAAGGGCGTTGCTTCAAAAATAAGCGTTCTTAAATCCTCCCTGATTTCGCCTGAGGAGTTTCTGTCAAATGGAGACGGTTTCAGTTTTGATGAAAAACTTGGCCGGGTATATATCAAGTATCAGGATGAACTGAAAAGATGCAATGCCCTTGATTTTGACGATCTGCTGATGCTTACGGTAAGGCTGTTTCAGGAAAACCCCATGTTGCTTGCCAAATATCAGGATATGTTTAAATGTATTCTTGTGGATGAGTTCCAGGATACAAACCATGCTCAATATGCCTTGCTGCAATTGCTGGCATCGGCAAATAGGAACATCTGCGCTGTTGGAGATGACGACCAGAGCATATATAAATTCCGGGGAGCTGATGTTAGCAACATTCTTAATTTTGAAAAGGATTTTACTGGCGCCAAGATTATAAAGCTGGAGCAGAATTACAGATCAACTCAGAATATACTTGATGTTTCTGGCGCAGTCATATCTCATAATCCGGTGAGGAAACAGAAAAAACTCTGGACAGAGAGAGGATGCGGAGAGAAGGTTTTTTATTGCAGGCTGAACACAGAGGAAGAAGAAGCAAAATATGTCGCGCGCGCAATTAAAGATCTGTATCTTAAGGGAAACTATAATTATGACAATTTTGCTGTTTTATACAGGGTAAATCTTCAGGCAAGGGCAATAGAAGACGCCTTGCGAGAAGAGGGAATGTCTTATCATGTAGTAAGCGGCGTCAGTTTTTATCACAGACGTGAAATAAAGGACATAACCTCTTATGCCAGAATGGCGGTTAACCCTGATGACAATGTAAGTTTCAGAAGAATTATAAACACGCCTTCAAGGGGTATAGGCGCCACTACTATTTCAAAGATTGAACAGGAGGCAAAGAAAAATGCCGTGAGTTTATTTGCCACTGTAAAATTAATGATCAAGTCAGGCAATATTTCGCAGTCGCTTAAGGACAAGCTTAAAGATTTTGTTAAAGTAGTATCCGGCATATGCTCGTCTGTATCGGGTGAGAAATACAAAACAGCCGCAGCCATGCTCAAGGATATTATTGACAGGACAGGCTATATCGAAGATTTAGAAGATGAAAGATTGCAGAATATACTGGAACTCGTGGCATCAGCAGAGAATGTCAGCATCAAGGATTTTCTGGAAAGGGTTTCCCTCGTATCAACCGCTGATGAAGCGGCAAAGGGCAACTCTATTTCGCTCATGACGCTTCACAGTGCAAAGGGACTCGAATTCCCAGTTGTATTTATTGTAGGGCTTGAAGAAGGAATTCTTCCTTATTTCAAAGCGATTGATAATGCCTCGGAAATGCAGGAAGAAAGAAGGCTTTTCTATGTTGGAATGACGAGGGCAAAGGATATACTTTGCATGACCGGAGCGAAAAGAAGGCGGCTCTTTTCAAAGCTTCAGGAACAGGAGCCTTCAAGATTTCTGTCTGATATTCCGAAAGAGTGCTGCCACTGGATAGAAAATATCCATTCACAAACAGTAAAACAACCTGTTGAAAAACCGGTAAAAGACCAGCCAAAGCCATCGCCAGCCTATGTAGTAGGCGCCAGGGTGAAGCATCCTTGCTGGGGTGTCGGTGTAATAAGGGATTGCAATGGCAATGGAGATGATACGAAACTGACCGTTAATTTTACAGGTATTGGAATTAAGCGTATTGTTGCCAAATTTGCAAACCTTGAGAAGATTTAAAATTAACCACTGCTGAAAATACGTCGATAGTTCAAATGCCGATGGCTTGCAGTGAAAAGGTGAAGGGTTATTCATATATGAAGATAGCGCATGATGAAGTTAAGAAGATAGCAGGGCTTTCGAGGCTTTACTTGTCTGAAAATGAAGTTGAGACCTTTGGTTCTCAATTAAACGGCATACTTCAGTATATAGAGCAGTTGAATGCCCTTGACACGAAGAATATTGAACCGACATCGCATGTTATACCAATTGAAAATGTGGTTAGGGATGATATAAGGGCTTCTTCCCTGCCTGTTGAAGAGGCTATGAAGAATGCGCCGGACGGCACAGGAAAATTTTACAGGGTGCCCAAGATAATAGAATAGGGAGATAATAGAAAATGAGCAGGTGTTTTTTGAGGTCAAAAATACATATGGCAACAGTCACAGAATCTAATCTCGCGTACGAGGGAAGCATTACTATTGACAAGGAAATCATGGATTTGGCCGGAATACTGCCGTATGAGCAGGTTATGATAAGCAACCTGAACAATGGCGAGCGTTTTGAAACATACGCGATACCTGGCAAATACGGCTCGAGGGAATTCTGTCTGAACGGGCCTACAGCAAGAAAAGGCGCTGTCGGAGATAAGATTATTATCTTCTCTTATTGCTTTTTAACAGATACTCAGATAAAAGAAGAATTCAAACCCAAAATAATTATAGTTGACGACAATAACAATCCTGTCGAAAAATAAGGCGCATCAGACTTCTAAAATATCTGCTATCCCTGAAAAGTCCGAGGCAATCATGTCTATGTTGGCAATATTGATGTCTTTAAGATAGGGCGATACGCCTAAAACCGGGACAGGGCATAATTTTCTGAGAGCGTCGGGATTTGTACGTTCGGCTATAGTATTTTCGGCCGGCTTGTGGAAGTTTATTATTACCCCTTTTACAGCAATGCCTTCTCTTAGTGCATGATTAACGGTTAAAAGCGTGTGATTTATAGTGCCGAGAGATGGTCTTGCAACAACAATGACAGGCAGGTTTAATCTCTTGATTAAATCTGTCACAAAATATCCATTTTTAATAGGTACGAGCAGCCCTCCGACTCCCTCAACAACCATAAAATCATACCTGCCTGATGCAGCTTCATAGGAATTTGTTATCAGATCAAGATCAACAGGGATTCCTTCGAGTGATGATGCAATCATTGGCGCAAGCGGCAGTTCAAAACAGAGAGGCGTAACAATATTCACAGGCTCATCCATTTGAGACATCTCCTTTAAAAATAATCCATCTGAAGGAATCAAGGTTTTACCGTTTTCTGATTTAGCGCAGCCGCTTTCCATGGGCTTCATAGCTCCGACCTTAATGCCTTTATTAATCAAAGCCCTTATTATTACTGCTGACACAATAGTCTTGCCAACTCCTGTATCGGTTCCTGTTATGAAAATACCTTTTGAATATTTATTCATCACTGCAAGTCCTCCAGAATATTGATTAAATCAGAGTAATCCCTGAAATGCCTGTCCGGTTGAAAGCCCTCATAATTGACACCTCCGTTTCCAAAAAGAATGAAGGTCATTCCCGCTTTTTTTGCGCCAACGAGATCCCGCGCAGAATTATCGCCTATGTATACCGATTCTTCAGGGGTTGCCTCTACTCTTTCCATTGCAAGATTGAACAACCTCGTGTCAGGCTTTCTGTAGCCGAGCCTTGATGAGAGAATCCAGAATTTAAAAAACCTGTCAAGGCCGAGCATTGCTATCTCAGGTTCTGTAAATACCCACTGCGCGTCCGATATAATAGCGGTCTTATACTTTTTGCTTAAAACCTCCATGGCATCATAAACACCTTCAAAAGCGCAGAATCTTCTCATTGTCAGAGCCCTGAAAAGGGTTGCGGCATTCACAACCGCGCATCTGGAATACTCTTTGTTCCCATATCTCTTCATTATATGCGAGAAAATATCGTAGACATCAACATCAGGATGCGGCTCCATGCTCTGCTTTAAGCATTCCTGAACACCCTCAAAATAGGCGTTTTTGAGATTCTCAGGAGATACATAAACCGAGTGATATGAGAGATGCCTCGCAAGCATTTCATAAACCCGCAAATCATGCTCGTCGGTTATTATATCTATCAATGTGCCGTAAATATCAAAGAATACCGCTTTTTTCATTATTTTTTATATTGGAATGCGCCGTCAAAAACACAGCGACTAAATCAGAACTAAGGTATATTAAAAGAACTCAGAATGCTGAACATTGCCTTAACTGATTTAGCATCCTCTGGCAGTTCAATGACAGCCTTACCTTTCAAATCAAATTCAAAAACCAAATCATCCTGCGGCACGACTCCTGCAACAGTAATGCCGAACCCCTCTGCCATTTTTTTGAGTTCATTTCCTTCTTCTCCCACAACCCTGTTAATAACAAGAACTCTCCTGTCAACATCGAGCTGCAATTCATCAACGAGATCATTTATCCTTTTAGCCGTCAAAATGCCCTTTACAGTTGGATCGCTCACGCTTATGAGCAAATCAACTTTATGCGTTGTCCTTCTGCTTAAATGCTCCATGCCTGCCTCATTATCTATAACGACATAAGGATACTTATCTGAAAGCATATCAGTATATTTCCTGATAATATTATTGGCCGCGCAATAACATCCGGGACCTTCCGGTCTTCCCATTACCATGAGATCAAAACCCTTTGATTCGATAATAGACTGCTGAACCTGATAATCAAAAAGCTGTTCCATGGACATGCCTCCCGGCCTGTCACCGCCTCCCCTGACAGCCTTAAGGGATTCTTCCCTCAGCCCTCCGATAGTAGCGTGAATACTGGCGCCGAGCGCCTCGTTCAGGCACGAATTGCTGTCCGCGTCAACCGCAAGTACAGGCCCGTTATTCCTGTTTATAAGATATTTTATTGTCAGTCCCGCAAGGCTCGTCTTTCCGGTTCCGCCTTTGCCTGCAAACGCTATCGTAAATCCCATTTATTCAAACCTCCTTAAAGTCTTCGAAAATTGTATTTTAACATGTCAGGCGGGCTTTATGCTCCTTTAGATGTATCTCTTTTCAACAAATAATAAAGAAAACTACTATTCAATATACTCTTGTTTGTCCGTATTGCAGCAAGTCCGCGGCCAATACAAGATTTTTCTTTGCAAATATTAACATCTCCAACAGGAGCACGAACAGACATCAAAATATCATCTGCCTCTGCTATCTTCCCATGTTGTGTACACCACTTGACCGTTATCGGATGATGTTCTCCAAATTCTGCCTTGCCTTGATAAAAAGGCAATCCAGCCCCTTCAGTGTTATAAGCAGATGATGGGGGCGATTGGCCCATAATAAGTTGAGCTATTTTGTTATCCCCCAGCCTTATCCATTTCCACTCCTTTGGTAAAGTCTTTTGCATGGCGTCATCCTTGCTTGTAAACATCTTTGCGATGTCTTACGCGGAAAACAGTAATTATTTTTTGTTGCTCATCAACAGCATACACAACCCTGTAATCTCCCACTCGCAATCTGCGCTTGTTCTCGCCTTTAAGCTCTTTGGACGGTGGATACGGGGAAGGGTTTTTCTTTAAAGAAAGGATTGCTTTGTCAATTTTTACAAATATTTGGTTAGGCAGATTGTCCAGCTCTTTTCTTGCGCTTTTTTTGATGTCAAGCTTATACATGCAGGCGGGATTTTCTTTTGCGGCTGTATGCTTCGTAATCCTCTGATAGCTCGGAAACCCTGTCTTCAATCGCCTTTAAATCCGAAAGGTCTTCAAGCAGTTCTTTTATCCTTGCAAGTTCTTTAATGTCAAGAATTGCAGCAACTTTATGTCCCTTCTCGTCTGTCACATACTGTTTTACACTTATCATATCTTTTTGTTTTAATACAGTAGACATTTATCCCTCCTCTCTAATGCTTTGAAAATCTCGGATTTGCTTACTGACGGCGTCTTGATACCCTCTGCGATTGCCCTTGCAAGGCCGATGTCTTCAATTGCCTCAATAACAGCATCTTCAAGAAGGTCTTTCCTTTCCTTCAGAACCTCGATGAAAGTCTCTTTAATTATCATTTTTAAATCATCCTGACTAATTGTTATAGTGCCTGTCCCCATTGTTTGCCTCTTTTAGTATTTAGTTACCCATATTTTATCTGAACCGACCTTATTCATCAAACTTTTTAATCCACTGCTTATCTTGTCCTCTATCTCCATTACCTCTGAAATAATCGTCTTTGGCTCTGGATACTCGACTTCTTCATGAACGTGAGGCTTATACCGTCCTGCGGTAAGATTTAGATCATTTTCTTCGATCTCTTCTCTTGAGGCATAC
>JBBILM010000069.1:0-11338 GCA_037444915.1 Nitrospirota bacterium
TCACCCTAACCCTCTCCCACAAGGGGAGAGGGAAAATGATTTTTGACAATACCAACAAACCAATAAGGAGGACGTTATGAAAAAAATCGCTTTATTGCTTTCAACCCCGATAATTGCTTCGGGCCTGATAATGATTTTGAGCCTTATAATAATTTCGGGTACTGCCTTTGCAAAGGACTATGAGGTCAAGAAAAAGGTTCAGGGCTATGAAGTCAAGGCAAAGATCGATAAAAACCCGCCAATTGTCGGCGACAACAATATCACTATTGAGATTAAAGACGACAAAGGCAAATATGTCACTGATGCCAAGGTCAGGGTCGATTATTCAATGCCGGCAATGCCCGGAATGCCACCAATGAACTACAAGGCTGATGCAGTACTTAAAGGCGATGAATATAAGGCAACCATGAATCTCTCCATGTCCGGACCATGGAATATCGCCATAAAGATTACGCGTGATGGTAAAACTGTAACGGTCAAGTTCAATGTTGACGCAAGATAAAAACATATACCGGCGTATCGGAGTATGGGCGTTTTTTTGTGTATCGGTGAATCGGGGTATCGGGGTAACTCCGTTACTTCATTGCTCTGTTACTCCCTTACTCCGTTACTCCGTTACTTCTTTACTTATTTTAGTTCTCTCAAGCATTGCATCTGCTGAGGACCTGCGCCTTCAGAGCCTTATTGAAGAAGCACTGAGAAACAACCACGAAATACTGATGTCAGAGGCAAGATGGAAGACAGGGACATTCAAGGTTCCGCAGGCAAAGAGCCTGCCTGACCCGATGTTAATGGTTGGTTATCAGAATGAGGGCACAAGAAACCTCTATACCTTTGGAGATGATATGGCGCCTGACTCCCAATGGATGTTCACAGCATCGCAGATGCTGCCATATCCCGGAAAACTTTCATTAAAAGGAGAAATGGCTCAGCAGGAGGCAGAGAGCCTTCGCTTGGATTACGAGTCCGTTAAATTAAAAATATCGGCCAGAGTAAGAGAACTGTATTATGACCTTTATTTCACTTATAAAAACATTGAGTTGATAAAAGAGACAGCTTCTTTGTTCACGAGGCTGGAAGAAGCAGCAATCTCAAGATACACATCAGGAATGGCGCCTGTTGGAGAAATCCTCATGGCACAGACTGAAAAATATATGCTGCTCGAAAGAGAGGAAATGCTGAGGCAAAAAATACAGTCTATTGAGGCTATGCTCAATGCTGCCGTGGGCAGAGATGCCGCATCTCCACTCGGCAGGCCTGCTGATGAACCTATTACCGAGTTTTCATATGATATGAGTGAACTGATAAAGGCTTCGATCGAAAATTCACCTGAAATAAAGGCGCGTGAAAAAATGGTCATGAGCGCTGACGCAAAAATCAGGATGGCAAAAAGGGAGTATTACCCGGACTTCACTCTCAGCGCGAGTTATTTCGCGCGAAGCTCCCAGTTCCCTGATATGTGGAATGTTTCGACAAGCATAAACATTCCTGTTTTTTATAAAACCAAGCAGAAACAGGCTGTCCATGAGGCTGAGGCAACCCTGTCAGAGGCAAAACATGATCTTGAAGCAGTTAAATTAATGCTTTCATCCGCAATAAGGGATAATTATTCCATGCTTAAGACATCCGAAACTCTCATGGACATTTACAGAAAAGGCCTCATTCCCAAGACATATCAGGATTTTGAAGCATCTCTCGCCTCGTATGTAACAGGAAAGTCTGAAGCAATATCTGTAATTACACGGCTGAGATCTCTCATTGAATTTGAAACCTCATACCACGCCCAGCTTGCGGAAAGGGAAAAGGCAATAGCTCGAATAATGGCAATAACCGGAATAAAAGCTCAGGCTTCAAAAGAAAACAAACAGGAGTTTGAAAAATGAAAAAGAGATATTTAATCATTATTGCCGGTTTAATCGTTATAGCCGGACTATTAGCGATCTTTTATACTTCCGGAGCATTCAATAAAACGAGTAACAGCCATTCCTCGGATTCGTCCAAAACCGCTGTTTCATCTGATAATCAGGCGCATTCCGGAGCCGGAGTTCAGGAGCATGAAGAGGATGTCAGCGAAGATGAAACACCGACAGTTGAAATATCCCCTGAAAAACAGCAGTTAATAGGTGTAAAAACAATTGAGGCGTCTGTCAAGCCAATTCATAAGACAATAAGAACAACCGGCCGCGTCGAGTATGACGAAACAAGGCTGTCCACAATCAACACCAAGTTTGAAGGCTGGGTTGAAAGGCTTTATGTCGATTATACCGGCAAGTATGTAAAAAAAGGAGAGCCGGTTGCTGATATATACAGCCCTGAACTCTTTGCGACTCAAATGGAATTTATAAACCTCCTGAAATGGAAAAATTCTGCATCAAGGGTTAAAGGCTCTGGAACAGAGATGGAAAAAATGCTGTCTGCGGATGCTGAATCAATAATCGATGCTGCAAAGCAGCGGCTGAGACTCTGGGATATAACAGATGAGCAGATCAAAAAAGTCGAAGAGACGGGAAAACCGATAAGAACGCTTACCATTTACAGTCCTGTCAGCGGTTTTATAGTGCAGAAGATGGCATTGCAGGGAATGAGGGTCATGCCAGGTGAAAAATTGCTCGATATTGCTGACTTATCGAGGGTATGGATTATATCGGATATTTATGAATACGAAATGCCCTTCATAAAAATAGGACAGCCTGCGAAAATAGGCCTCAGCTATTTCAGCGGAAGGGATCTGTCAGCGACAATAGATTATATCTATCCGGCGCTTTCAGGTGAGACAAGGACCGCCAAGGCAAGACTGACTGTTTCGAATCCGGGTGGACACTTGAAACCGCAGATGTTCACAAACGTTGAAATCAAGATTGACCTCGGCAAAAAGCTGGTTGTTCCCGATAATGCGGTCATCGATACAGGTGTGAGGCAAATTGTTTATGTTGATAAGGGAGATGGTTATTTCGAACCTCGGGAAATACTCACCGGTATTATCTCGGACGGTCTCATTGAAGTGCTGGATGGATTGAAGGCAGGCGAAAAGGTCGCATCATCGGCTAACTTCCTGATAGATTCAGAGGCTCAGTTAAAAGGCGTCAGGCCTTTAGAAAGACATAAACATTAAAGGCAGGGATCGGGGATTAGTTGTCAGAGATTGCTATGAAGACAAATAATATATATTAATAATCCCCAACCCCGTAATTATGATTGAGAAAATTATAGAATACAGCGCGCGCAACAAGTTCATTGTATTGCTCATGGTAGCAATTCTTACTGTTTGGGGGATATGGTCAATATTGAATATTCCGCTTGACGCTATCCCTGACCTCAGTGACACGCAGGTAATTATATACACTGAATGGTCCGGAAGAAGCCCTGATCTTGTTGAAAACCAGATTACCTACCCCATCGCATCAGCGCTTCTTGCAGCGCCGGGAGTAAGGGTTGCAAGAGGTTACTCTTACTTCGGCTACTCCTTTGTTTATGTCATATTTGAGGACGGCACAGATATTTACTGGGCAAGAAGCAGGGTGCTCGAGTATCTGAGCAGGATTTCGGGAACTCTTCCTTCAGGTATTACACCATCCCTGGGGCCTGACGCGACAGGAGTCGGATGGGTGTATCAATATGCTCTGGTTGATAAGTCCGGAAGGCATGACCTTGCAGAACTCCGGAGCATACAGGACTGGTTTTTGAAATACGCTTTAGAATCCGTTACAGGCGTGGCTGAGGTCGCTCCAATCGGAGGCTTTGTCAGGGAATATCAGATAACCGTGAACCCTGTGCGGCTTTCAGCGTACAATCTCTCGATAATGGCAATTGCCGATGCAGTGCGAAGAGGCAACAGGGATGTTGGCGGAAG
Source organism: Nitrospirota bacterium (assembly GCA_037444915.1). Classification (GTDB taxonomy): domain Bacteria; phylum Nitrospirota; class Thermodesulfovibrionia; order Thermodesulfovibrionales; family Dissulfurispiraceae; genus JBBILM01. Next base: position 3,851 of record JBBILM010000069.1, read on the forward strand.
ATCGATCGAGTTCAGCGGAAGGGAATTCATGGTGCGTGGCAAGGGGTATATAGAAACCACAAAGGATATTGAGAATATACCCGTTGGAACAGACAACAGAGGCACTCCGGTTCTTATAAGAGATATCGCAAGAGTATCGCTCGTGCCGGCTATGAGAAGAGGAGTGGGCGAACTTGACGGAGAAGGAGAGGCAGTCGGCGGCATTGTAGTAATGCGTTACGGTCAAAACGCCCTTGACGTAATAGACAGGGTAAAAAAGAGGCTTGAGGAAATAAAGCCGTCTCTTCCGGAAGGCGTTGAGATTGTTGCCACATACGACAGGTCTGATCTTATTCACAGGGCAATCGCAATTCTTAAGGATAAACTGATTGAGGAGATTATAGTCGTGCTTTTAGTGACGGCTCTGTTTCTCTTCCACATAAGGTCATCTCTTGTCCTGATAATAACACTCCCCATCGCCGTTGTTATGTCGTTTATATTGATGAAGCTTATGGGTCTCACATCCAATATCATGTCTCTCGGAGGCATAGCGATCGCAATAGGGGCAATGGTGGATGCAGCAATTGTAATGGTCGAAAACGCCCATAAAAGACTTGAGGAATGGGAGGCAAAAGACAGTTCAAATGGCTCAGGTCGTGCCGCCAAAGAAAGGCTGGATATTATAATTGACGCGGCCAAACAGGTGGGCAAGCCCCTGTTTTTCTCATTGCTCGTTATAACCGTTTCTTTCATGCCTGTATTCACACTTGAGGCGCAGGAAGGAAGATTGTTTAAGCCTCTTGCCTTTACCAAGACATTCGCCATGTTGTTTGCGTCTTTTTTGTCGATTACCCTTGTTCCAGCGCTTATGGTCATGCTTATAAAGGGTAAGATTATGATGGAAAATAAAAATCCGATAAGCAGAATTCTTATATTCATCTACCAGCCGATCGTCAAATTCGCGCTTAAGTTCAGGCTTATAATAATACTGTTCGCTATAATCTCTATTATCGCAATAGCGCCGATTTATAAAAAACTCGGCTCTGAATTTATGCCCGCGCTGAACGAGGGCACAATATTTTTCATGCCAACAACATTCCCCGGCATTTCAGTACAGGAGGCTACGATGAGTCTCCAGATTCAGGATAAGATTATAAAGCAGTTTCCAGAGGTTGAGAGGGTTTATGGCAAGATCGGCAAGGCAGAGTCTGCCACAGACCCTGCTCCCATGGAAATGGCTGAAACAGTAGTAATGCTGAAACCCGAATCCGAGTGGAGAAAGGGGGTAACATGGGAAAGCCTCATAGATGAGATGAACAATGCGATGGAGGTGCCGGGATGGTCAAACGCATGGACAATGCCTATCAAGGCGCGCATAGACATGCTCGCAACAGGCATAAGAACGCCGGTCGGCATTAAGATATTCGGCAGCGAACTTTCGGAAATCGAAAAAATCGGCAGCCAGATAGAGACCGCTCTTTCAGGCATTAAAGGCACCAGAAGCGTTTTCGCTGAAAGGGCTACCGGAGGTTACTATCTTGACTTTGAGATAAAAAGAAATGAAATCGCCAGGTATGGCCTCAATATCGAGGATGTAAATGATATTATCGAAACAGCAGTCGGCGGAATGATGGTAACAACCACTGTTGAAGGAAGGGAGCGCTATCCCATAAGCATCAGATACCCAAAGGAATTGAGAACAGATGTTGAATCATTAAAGCGGGTGCTCGTGCCAATGCCTATGGCTGCATCAGCGGCAGGCAGAAGCTCTGACTCAATGAGTTCTTCATCAGGTTTTCAGTCCGCTCTTTTTGCTCCCCAGCCCGCAGCACCGCAGATCCCGCTCGGTCAGCTTGTTGACATAAAACTAAGGCCCGGACCCGCATCCATTAAGAATGAAAATGGATTTCTTGTTGCCTACGTTTATGTCGATATAAGCGGCAGGGATGTTGGAAGCTATGTTCGTGAAGCAAAAAACGCGGTCGAATCAAAAGTTATAATGCCGCCGGGCTACAGCCTTATGTGGAGCGGTCAATATGAATATATGCAGCGCGTAAAGGAGAAGCTGAAAATTGTAATACCGCTTACACTTTCCCTGATATTTCTGCTTCTTTATTTTAATTTCAGGTCTGTTACGGAATCGCTTATAGTAATGCTGTCCGTACCATTTTCTCTGGTCGGAAGCTTTTTGCTGCTCTACCTGCTTGGCTATAATCTCTCTATTGCCGTATGGGTCGGAATAATAGCTCTTGCAGGCATAGCCGCTGAAACAGGGGTTGTTATGATTGTCTATCTCGATGATGTCTATCACAAAAGGACATCTGAAGGGCGGATGAACTCAACAAAAGACCTTTATGAGGCGGTTATAGAAGGAGCTGTCCAGAGAGTAAGACCTAAGATGATGACGGTTTTAACCACGATAGTTGGGCTGCTTCCCCTTATGTGGGCTGCCGGGCCAGGGGCTGACGTGGCAAAAAGAATAGCAGCTCCAATGGTAGGCGGCATGATTACGTCAACAATCCTGACCCTTCTTATAATTCCAGCGATCTATATGCTGTGGAAATCAAGGGAATTAAAGAAATCCCGATAAATTTTTCCATATAAAAAAGAAACTTTCTTAATAATTTCTTCACAATTGTTTTATTATAATATGATTATAAAAACCAAGACGAGGTGCGAAATGAAAAAAATTGCGGTATTATTAGTTATTTTATTTGCGGTATCAGCCTGTTCCGCTGAACAATACGGCGCTGGCGTGAACAGGGAGATACAGAATGTGAAGGTCAAGGATGTAATGCTCGATGCTTCGCTAAATGGCAAAACCGTTAATCTTGAAGGCATAATAACAACGCAGTGCCAGTCTAATGGCTGCTGGTTCTTCCTTAACGACGGTTCCGGCCAGATACTCATTGATCTTGCGCCAAAGGGTTTTGCTATTCCTCCTAAGACAGGCAAAAAGGCAAAGGTTACAGGCACTGTAGTACAGGAGCAGGGCAGTTTCAGAATAATCGCATACGGAGTTGAGATAAACTAATGCCTTTTTTAAGACTCGCATTCAAAAATATACTCAGACACAGAATAAGGAGTTTTCTGACCCTTGTTGGCATAGCCACATCTGTTGCCGTACTTTTTTCGATAATATCCTTTAACAGGGGATTCGAAAAAGGTCTTACAAAGGAACTTGAAAGGACAGGCATCCATTTCATGGTCGTGCCGTCCGGCTGCCCCCATGAAGTGGCTTCATTAGTTCTGCACGGAGCGGTCATTCCTAAATTTCTTGATGTAACCGCAATGGAAAAAATCAGGGAGATTAAGGAGATAGAACTAATTTCTCCAATACTGGTCTTTCAGCTTCCGAATCCTGAAAAAAGGAGGGTTGATCTTATATACGGCATGGAAATGTCCCATATAACAAAATTAAAGCCTTTGTGGACGGTTAACGGAGAGATACCGGCAACCGATGACAGCGTAATAATCGGTTCTGAAATCGCTGGACACGATAATATAAAGGTAGGCGACACAATTTATTATTCAAAGGAAAAAAAGAGCTTTAAGGTTGCAGGTATCCTTAAAAAGACAGGCAGTCAGGATGATGCCTTTATTTATATGCCCATTAAAGCTGCTCAGGAAGTATTAAAGAAAACAGACGGCGTAACCGCAATAGGCGTTAAGGTAGCAAATCCCGAGGCCATAAATGCCGTAACAGAAGACCTTTCGATGAAGATACCGGGCATTCAAATAGTAACAATGGGACAGGTCATGAGCAGTCTTTCAAGCCTCGCAAGCTCCGCCAAGGTGCTAAGCCTTTCTATCGCGGCGATTGCCATCCTTATAAGCGCTGTAGGTGTCATGAATTCCATACTCATGGCAATATTCGAACGGACTCAGGAGATAGGCATGATGAGATCCATAGGCGCGTCGAGATTTGACATATTCAGAATAGTAATAAAAGAGACAACTCTGCTCACAGCATCGGGAGGAGTTGTCGGAATCATCTTATCTACCATAGGTTCGGGTATTATAGAAGGATTTGTCAGAAAATTTATGCCTTATGTTCCTTCAGGCAAAATGATAGATTTCGAGCCATGGCTTGCGGGTCTTTGCATAGCTTTTTCGCTGTTCATAGGAATCCTGTCAGGAATTTATCCAGCGTGGAAGGCTGCCAAAATAAATCCAATCGAGGCTATAAAAGGATGATTGAATTAACTGACATAGAAAAGATATACGTAAGAGGCTCTGAGAAAGTACACGCTTTAAGGGGAATTAATCTCCGGATTTCTAAAGGCGAATTTGCTTCGATAGTAGGACCTTCTGGTTCAGGCAAAACCACCATGCTCCATATCTTAGGGTGTCTTGATAAACCAACAAAGGGTATTATGAAAATTGACGATATTGAAGTCGAAAACATGCTTGAATCAGACCTCGTTAAAATACGAAGACAGAAGATCGGCTTCGTTTTCCAGCAGTTTTATCTTATACCAGGTCTCAGCGTATTTGAAAATGTGACCCTGCCGCTCCTTTTTGGAAGAAGAAAAAGGGATGAGAGCGAAATAATGTCACTTCTTGAGTTAGTCGGGCTGAAAAACAGAGCGCATCATAATCCAAATCAATTGAGCGGCGGCGAAATGCAGAGGGTTGCAATAGCGAGGGCGCTCGTAAATGACCCCGAAATTATTCTTGCTGATGAGCCGACAGGCAATCTAGATACGGAAAACAGCGAAAAAATATTCGAACTTCTTAAGTCTCTGCATTTCAGGAGGATAACTCTGATAATGGTGACTCACAATCCTGACCTTGCCGCAAGGGCAGACAGGATTATCAGGCTTAAAGACGGAACTATTCAATAGCAATCAATCCGAAAAGCGCATTCGCGGCACCTCATTTTATTGCACAATCCTGAAATCCCTTGATGGCATAAGGCAAAGTCATATTTAATAGGGTCATTCGGATCAAAGGCCTTTAAAGCATCCGTAATCTCAACAGCGGTCTTCCAGTCCTGCGAAGACCTTTTAGTAAAACCGAGACACCTTGATATGCGGGCTATGTGTGTGTCGAGCGGAATTATAAGCCTGCTCTTTGGAATCCCCTTCCAGATGCCGAAATCAATATCCCTGTCCCTTATCATCCATCTTAAAAAGAGGTTCATTCTCTTGCATGCGCTTCCCCTGTCCGGCAATGGGAAAAATTGGAGGAAACCCCGTGTCCAGACATTTTTTCCGTAAATTACAGATGTGTCAATGTCCAGTATTGTCTTAACAAAACCTGTTAATCCATTGCCTATATTCAAATCACTATCCTGATAGTGCAGCTTAAACAATCTTTCTATACTTCCGTATTTCCTCAGAACTTCGGCCAGGCCGTACAAAAGGCATAAAATATCATCGTTCTTGTTAAACCTGTAATTCAGCCCTGAAAATAAACTTCTCTGCTTAAGACTGAAATCGAGCAGAAAATCGCGGGGGCTGCTGCCCATTGGGGATAAAACAGCTTTCACAACCGGCTTGAACAAATCAACCCTTCCGTACGCGAAACAGGATGCGATAATGCCGGAAATCTCTATATCCGCGGGCTGATTGTATTTATGGGGAAACTCTATCGGATCACGAGATATTCTGCCCTCAAAATCATACTCGCTATAGAACCTGTCAAGGACTACTTTCAGAGACTGATTACTATAAGAATTGCTTGATTGTCTCACGCTTTAATATCCAACTGCTTCGGTATCCACACCCTGCCTTTATCAATAATATGCTCCACTTTCCATCCTCTTCTGAAAAGCTCCCTTGCTATCCATTTCCTGTGACACTTCCACGGCAATTTTTCTGCGCATATAATTACCGCTTTTTTGTCATTAATAATCTCTTCGAGTCTGTCAATGCCGGCCTTAAACTCTTCTGTTTCAGCGTAAATCTCATATCCGCCTTTTCTGAACCCGCCCAGTTCAGCGCCGAGAAAATAATATGATATGCCCTCACTGAGAAGGAGATTTTCGAGATATTTTTTTTTAAATATTGGTATTCTGCTTACGGGATAACGCCTGACATCGATGACCGTCTTGATGTCATAAGAAAAAAGTATCTCTATGAAATCATCTTCAGTTCGTCTTCCGGTTCCGAGCGTGTAGATGTTTTTAATTGGCTCATGGCTCATGGTTCATGGCTCATAAACCATAGACTATGAGCAATCAACTATAAGCTATTAGCCAACTCACAGTTTCCTGAAATCAGTTCCCTTTGGTATAACTACGACACCGCCCGGGCTCACATGAAATTTCTTTCTGTCTTCATCCAAATTATATCCTATAATAGTCTCGGGAGGCACATACACATCCTTGTCAATGATCGCCCTTTTAATCTTTGCGTACCTTCCGATCTCAACATTTTCCATCAATATAGATTCCTTTACAGAAGCCCAGCTATTTATCCTTACGTTGGGCGATAAAACAGAGTTTTGCGCCCTGCCCCCGCTAATTATGCATCCTTCGCATACAATAGAATCAGGAGATATCCCGAGCCTGCCTCCTTTACTTTCCTGAGCAAATACAAACTTGGCAGGCGGATACTGATATTGATGAGTCCTTATAGGCCAATCCATGTCATAAAGATTAAGCTGCGGGTCAACAGAAATAAGGTCCATATTTGCTTCCATATAGGCGTCTATTGTGCCGACATCCCGCCAGTACTTTGCCTCTTTTTTGTTTTCATCCCTGAAATTATAGGCAAAGAGCATACCCGTTTTAAGCATGTGAGGTATAATATTTTTTCCAAAATCGTGGGCTGTCACCTTTTCAGCATCCATCTTAAGCTCCTCGATTATGGCATCAGTGCTGAATAAGTAAATGCCCATAGATGCCATGCATAGCTCTGGATTGCCGGGTATTGTCCTGGGCTCCTTTGGCTTTTCCTGAAATCCGGTTATTCTGCACTGGTCATCCACTTCCATTATGCCAAGCGAAGAGGCGATTTTTTTATCAACTTCGATTGCAGCAACAGTACCAACCGCTCCATTTGCGATATGAAAAGCGAGCATTTCCGAATAATCCATCTTGTAAATATGATCCCCTGATAAGATAAGCACATACGGCGGGGCATTTCTTTCGATAAAATAAATGTTCTGATATACCGCGTTTGCAGTGCCTGAATACCATTCTTCGTCAATCCTCTGCTGGGGGGGGATTGAAATAACGAATTCATCGAGTTCAGAAGCCAGCAAGTGGCCCCAGCCAAGCGCGAGATGCCTGTCCAGCGAAAGAGACTTGTACTGGGTAAGCACCGCTATTTTCCTTATATTCGAATTAATGCAGTTGCTCAATGTAAAGTCTATAATCCTGTACTTGCCTCCAAAAGGGACAGCAGGCTTTGCCCTGTGGATTGTCAATGGATGCAGGCGCTCTCCCTTGCCGCCCGCAAGTACAATAGCAAGAACATCAGCCATGTTATATCTTTCATTTTTACGCATAATATGGAATATAGCCAAGAATGGAAAATGTTGTCAAACAGGCAGGCAAAA
>JBBILM010000070.1:0-10934 GCA_037444915.1 Nitrospirota bacterium
GGCAATGAAGGCATTAAAAACTATCGCAGCCCCATTATTGTTTTCTAAAAAAGACCGTGTTAGATAAAAATTCAGTGTCCTTGAAATGCTGTTTTTTTGTTACTGGATAGATAATAATTTTTGTCCGTGAAATTTTTTCTTTGTTTGTGTATAAACGCCTAATTTTGAATTGATAAGCTCCTCTATTAGCCTATCCATCTCTTGCTTTAATTCTATCATATTAAGTCGCTCGTAAATCTTTTTCAGTCTCCTCTTTAATTCATCCGGCACTTCATTGCATAGCATTAATCTTTGATACGGAGTTATGGGAGGTTCATAAACCTTCTTTATTGTTTTACCTTTGGAGTCTTTCACCTTCTCTTTTAATTTCGCGCACGCTATGAAATAATTATCTATCAAGTCTGCCTGCTTGTATATTTTATTCAGAAGTTTTACCTCAATTTCTGTATCAAATCTGAAATATCCTATAAGCTTCCTTACCTTATCCCCTCCCTTCTGCTCTACATGAGCATTATCGTTCTTCTTGTAAGGACGACTGCGAGAAAGCTTTACTACAGGATTCTCTCTAACTCTCTCAAACAATATCCTCAAAATCGCCTTGTCATTGTCTGGATGATAATGCAAACAATCAAATGGTATCTTCTCATGCGCAATTTTATCTATCTCAGCTACACTCTGGAGATTCTTTCCATATCCACCTGCTCTCACTGTCCATTGACTGTATAAATCAGTATAAATGCCTGTTACTGCAAATGCGCCGCTTGAAGATCCACCATTATGTTCTACAAAATCTACTTCAATATATCCAGGCTTGATATAAGAATATTTTCCAAAATCTGCAATTATGGGCACTTTCTGATAAATAAACGCATTGCCTTTATGCCTTTTAGTTGCAGGCCTTGGAAAGTCCTTTATAATATTCTTTAATGTCCCAAGTGAAATGGCACGAGTAGTTTCAATATCAGATAATGAATAATGAGAAAGCATGTTGTTATTAAGCAACTGCTCTATATATATATCTAACATTGGATGAAGTTTTTCAGCACAAATTAAACCAGCAAGCTGCCAACACTCTTTCACTATCGCATCATGAACGCTATTGTAAACCCTCGGTCTGCCTCTTCTGCATTTACATGTATCTGCTTTCTTTGTAGCAGGTGATAGCATTAATTGCCTGTTGAATCTTTTTATGGCCGCATCTCTGCTTTTGTCAATTAAAGAACAATACTGTGAAAGCATTTCACCTTTGCCCTTCTTGTCTGCTCTTTGATACATCTTAAGAAATCTCCTGGTTAGTTCCATATCAAACTCCTTATCCATAATTTTGCCCTCCTGATAAAGTTCTTCGCTCTATCAGGATAATTTAACTCACGGACATCAATTTTTATCTAACCAGTCCTGTTTCACGGACATTTTTTATTATCTAATGCGAGTACTTGACAATTTGACCGACTGGTCAGTATAATTAAGTATGGCCGAAAAAAGGGATTCGATACTTAATGCAGCAACAATGCTTTTTTCGAGAAAGCCGTATCATATGGTTGTAATGGATGATATCGCAAGACAGGCCAGGGTAGCAAAGGGAACGCTTTATTATCACTTTAACTCAAAGGAAGATCTTTACATAACGCTTTTTAAGGACGGGCTTGATGATCTTCTTGTTAGGCTGAGGGCCGATGCCAGCGATGAACCGGTTAGGGACCTCAGGATGTTTATCGAAAGCCTTTTTTTCTTTCTATATGAAAGAAAAGATTTTTATGAGATGTATAAGAGGGAAGAGGGCAGGCTACTTTCAAAAAAACTGAAAAATTGTTATGATAAGACATGCTCCATAAAAGAGTTGCTTGACTCTTTACTTCAAAGAGGGATTGAACAAGGCATATTCAGAAGCAACATAGAAGTTCAGATTGTAACAGAAATGGCTTTAGGTATGATTAAAAACTCTATCAGCGCCGGTTCCGGGGCGATGGAGATTAAAAAGAGAGTTGACACGATATTTGATCTCTTACTTTACGGTGTGAAGAAATTTAATTGACCTGTGCAAGAGATACCCTCCTTTTTTGCACAGGTTTTCCCCCACCGGGGCAAATCCCCCTTTGCCCCGGGCATAAAAATTAACCCTCCTTCGGGAGGGTTCTTTTTTTTGTTATGCCTCTAATGTTATAGCGTCAACCGGGCAGTTCTCCTCAGCCGCCTCGCAGCAGCCAACGAACTCACACGCATCAGGGTCTATTGCCTCTGACTTTCCCATGACCTCGTTCAGGTGAAATACAGCGGGGCATATTTCCTCGCATCTGCCGCAGCCGATGCATGTCTCTATATCGATGATTATATTCACAGTTCCTCGATTATCATGGCGGCTAATAATGGAAGCATTATCTCATGGTGACCGGTTAGTGAAAAAGACCTGCCTTTAATCATTACCGGTCTTTTTAATACGTTCTCCCTTGGTCTGTAATGCTGTATAAAATCCATATTAACAGTGGTAAATTCTTCTACTTTATACCCGAGATTTCTGGCTATTGCCAAGGCTTTCAGAAATGTTTCCGGAAGAATTACAGCAGAACCTAAATTGATGTAAACACCGCCTTCAAGGTCAGCCACTACAGATGTGAATAATCTGAAATCCCTGATGCTGCCTTCACCAATGGATGCGCCGTCAGCCTCCGGATGCATATGAATAATGTCGGATCCGATGGCTACATGAACGGTTGCAGGGATATCGAGCCTGCAAGCCTCTCTGAAAATGCTTTTATCCTTATATGTGAAGTCGGATGAGTCGATAAACTGCCCGACTGAGCGGCCTATTCCCAGCCCGTTTTTTATGCCGTCATTTATAGCAGAGTTTAAGATTTGTCCGGTTTCTTTTGACATGCCGAATGCGCCTGTACACAATTCCCTTGCAACGTCTTCTGATGTCTGACCGATAAATGACAGTTCAAAATCATGTATGATACAGGCGCCGTTTGCGGCAACTGCCTTGATTACGCCTTTTTGCAATAGATCTATTATTATGTCAGAAAGGCCCACTTTAATGGCATGGGCGCCCATGCCGAGAATCACAGGCCTGTTGTTCTTGTAAGCGTTTATAATAGCTCCGGCAACAGATTTCATATCCTTTGCTGCCAGATAATCAGGAAAGGCATTTATAAAATCTCTGAAGGAAGCGCTTTTTTTGTGAGGCACGGCAGATCTTTCAGCAGATACCGTGCTTTTTCTATCCCTTATGGAATATGTTTTAAGCCCTTTTAAATCTATTTGTTTATATTTCATAATTTAATCCTGCCGAATTTTAACACAAAAACAGCTGCAAAAGGATAATTAAATGGCTATCAAGCGTTTCTAAAAACTTAGCTGTCAAATCTTTAATTGCGAGCCGTGTCAACATTCGTGTTAAAATATAGATTCTGGAGAGAACAGCGGCTTATGGTCAAAATAAATATCACAACACTCGGCTGTCCTAAAAATATCGCGGATTCGGGTCATCTTGCAAAGAAATTCGTATCCGAAGGTTTTGTTTATGCTGATGAGGCTGATAAGGCTGATATCATGCTGATAAACACATGCGGTTTTATAAGGCATGCTAAGGAAGAATCTATTGAGGAAATATTAAGCCTTGCCATGATGAGAAATAGGCGTAGAAAACTTATGGTTTTCGGCTGTCTCGCAAAAAGGTACAAGGAAGAACTGCTTAAAGAGATACCTGAAATTGACGGTATTTTCGGGGTCAATGAGGAAGAAAAGATCATCGATTACTGCAAGCATTTGGCCCGTGAGATAAATAACGGAGTGTCAGGGCGTCAAGGAGATAAGTCAAACGTGTCTTTAGCAGTTGCTCCCTTGAAGCAGACCTACGGAAGTTATGCTTATTTGAAAATAGCTGATGGATGCGATAAAAAATGCACATTTTGCATCATCCCTTCCATTCGGGGTAGATTCAGAAGCATAACGCCTGAAAATATTATCAAAGAGTCAGAGGAATTGATAAAAAGCGGTGTGAAGGAAATAATACTCGTTGCGCAGGATATTACGAGTTATGGCAAAGAACTGAAAGAATACGACCTGACGGCGTTGTTGAAAGATATGCTGACTCTGGATGGCGATTTTAACATCCGTCTTTTGTATCTGTACCCGACATCCATAACAGATGAACTCCTTGAGTTAATGGCGAATGAAGACAGAATACATAAATACCTTGATATACCATTACAGCACTCTGAAGACAGAATTTTGAGGTTGATGGGAAGAAGGGGAACGAGGAAAGAATACATTAAATTAATAAGAAATATCAGGCGCAAGATCCCGCAAATTGCCTTAAGGACGACTTTTATTACAGGCTTTCCAACAGAATCCGAGGAGGAGTTTAACAGGCTTATAGATTTTATAGAGGAAGTTAGATTTGACAGGCTCGGTGTTTTTACATACTCAAATGAAGAGGATACCCCTGCATCTAAATTGAAGGGGCAGATGCCGGAAACTGTAAAAAAGCGAAGGCTTGATGAAATAATGAAAAGACAGTCTCTTATCTCTCTCGAAAAAAACAGGGAGTTGATAGGCAGAAGATATAACGCTATAATTGATGAAATTGAAGGGGGACTGGTTGTAGCAAGGCTGTATTCCCATGCCCCTGAGATAGACGGCGTGGTGTTTATTGAAGCTTCGTCTGATGATAATTTGAAGATAGGTGATATAGTAACTGTTGAGATTATAGATGCGTTTGATTATGATTTAAAGGGAATTATAATTTAATAGCTGTACAGAAAAAATACTTGGCTAAGGCAAGCAAAACTAAAAAGGCAGCAATCCTTATTCTGAAGCTTTGTGTAAGCGCAGGCTTGCTTTATATGCTTATTTCAAAGATCGGCGCTTCCGCAATTGTCAATAATATTAAGTTGTTAAATCCCGCTTCATTTATAACGGCCATTGGCATGTATTTGGCTGGCGCTTACTTTTCTTCCCTTAGATGGGGGTTGCTTGTGCCGCATAGCATTAATACAAAAAAGCTCTTCTCGATGTTTATGATAGGCTCTTTTTTTAATCACTATCTTCCGGGGATCATAGGCGGTGATGCTGTTAAGGCGTATTACTTGAGTGAAGAACTTAAAAGCCGTGATTTAAATAAAAGAGAAGAGTCTGTCCAGGATTCCTCTGAAATAAAACGCGAGACAAACAGCGCTCTTTCCTCTTCACTCACAGTCGCGGTAGCCTCTGTATTTATGGACAGGTTTATCGGTTTTTTTGTTCTCCAGATTATCAGCATGGCAGCTTTGTTGTTTGGTTTTAATTACCTTGATGGCGTACCGGTAAGATGGGTTATCCCCGTGGTTTTTTCAATCTCGTTAGTGTTCAGCATGGTCATTTTCAGGTTCAGGATAGGACAAAGATTTAAATTTATGTTTAATGCGTATGAATATTTTAATTTCTATAAAAGTAAAAAGCGTGTATTAATAATGGCCGCATTATATTCTGCTATTATTCAGTTTCTTGCGATAGGAGCGGTTTATGTATTGGCAAAAGGCATTGCTTTAAATCTGCCTTTTATATCTCTTCTAATATTTGTACCGATAATCATCCTGATTTCCTTTATACCCGTGAGCATTTCCGGCATAGGTTTAAGAGAGGGCGCATTCGTATTTTTCCTTGGGACTGTTGGAGTCGCTCCGGATTTGTCTGTAACACTGTCTCTTTTATGGTTTTTATCTGTAGTTTGCGCCGGACTTTGGGGCCTGTTTGAGTATTTGAGGGTTAAACCGTCTAAACCCTAATGTTGCATAAGCGGCAAAACTGGCATGCTTCAAAGCTTTTACAATGCGACATGACACAGTATTCATTAAAGAGAATGATATTTTTTATTCAACTGTAATGTAAAGTCAGCGTGTCAATAGCAGCGGTTATATCCTGCCTGCTTGTATTATGCCTCCGCCAATGACAGTATCCCTGTCATAAAATACAGCGCTTTGTCCTGGCGCAGGCGCCCATTGAGGTTCATCAAATTCAATCCGTGCACTTTTCTCGCTCAAAAGATTAATGGTAGCTGGCTCATCATTCATTGTTGATCTAATTTTTACAGAACTGCGGAATGTCAAAGTCCCTGATGATGCGCCTGATAATTTTTCCATGCTGTTTTGTGACCGTTTAAGCGTTTTAATATCAGCCAGCCAGTTTATATCATTAATCCAGAATTCTTTTATCATTACAGATTCTTTTGGCCCCACATAAATAGCATTGAGAAAAGGATCTATTTTAGCGACGTAAGTTGGTGCGCCGGTCGAGATGCCGAGCCTCTTTCTCTGACCTATGGTGTACAGATAAATCCCCTTGTGGGTTCCGAGCACATCTCCTGTCTTGATGTCATAGATTTTTCCTTCCTTACTGCCTGCAAAACCATCTAAAAATCCGGCCAAGAAATTGGAGTAATTCCCGTCTTCTATAAAGCATATCTCCTGACTTTCAGGCCTGCTCGCAGACGAAAGATTCAGGGTTCTGGCGATTTCTCTTACCTCCTCTTTTTTCATTTCACCCAGAGGGAGTTTCAGCCGTTTAAGTTCTTCCTGATTCAAAATATATAGAACGTAAGACTGATCCTTTTTAGTGTCTATCCCCTTTTTCAGTAAAAAAGATCGCAAGTTGCACCCGTTTTTTTGCTCTTGCTGGCTGACCACCCTTGCATAATGTCCGGTCGCAAAAAAATCAGCGCGCCTATTGTCAGCTATTTGTGATAAATACGGAAATTTTATGTGCCTGTTGCATAGTATGCATGGATTGGGCGTAAGACCTTTTGCATATGCCTCTATGAAAGGCTCGATAACTTTTTCCATAAATTCATTTCGCAAGTCAACGACACTGTGTTGAATTCCAATGTTTTCAGAGGTTTTTCTGGCATCGTTCAATGCTTCAATAGAGCAGCATCCCGTAAATAAATGCTTTAAACGAGCCTCGTATAAGACAAAGCTGACCCCTTCAACATCATGTCCCTGTTTTTTTAATAGAGAGGCAGTTACAGACGAGTCTACGCCGCCGCTCATGCCAACGATAACCTTAGCCATATTTTTAGGATATAGTTTTTTACTTTTGTTTTTCAAATGTGTTAAAGTTTAAGAATTGCGTTAAAATATACAACTGTCCAGCAGAAACTAACAAGGAGAGCAGAGAATGAAAAAAGTTTTATTTGTACTTATTGTAGCTGTTTTTTTGTCTTCATGCACAAAGGATAACAGTGCAAAAGGCAGTTACGTTGCCAAGATAGATAGTGTAAAGATAACTTGGGAAGATGTGCGGGCTGAAATGGACGCCCTTCCGCCTATGGCAAAAGAATTTTTTCAGGGTCCTGAAGGAGCAGCCCGTTTTGTTGACGAGATAGTAAAAAAGGAGCTTTTATATCTTGAGACTAAAAAAAGGGGGCTTGATAAGGATAAGGATTTTAAAAGAAAGGTGGAGGAGTTTAAAAAGATTACCCTTATTAATCAAATCCTCGAAAAGGAAATAGAGGCAGCAGGCAAAGATATTAGCGACAAGGAAATCAGGGATTATTACGAGCAAAACAAGGATGAATTTACTGTAAACACTAAGGTGAGACTGAGTCATATTGTTTTAAAAACAGATGACGAAGCAAAAAAGGCTTATGAAAGGCTCCAAGAAGGCGCTGACTTTGCCAAACTGGCTATGGAGTTATCTACTGATAAATCATCAGCAAAAGCCGGGGGAGACCTCGGATTTTTCAGCAGGGGCGAGATGACTCCTGAACTTGAAGAGGCTGCCTTTTCCCTTAGAAAAGGAGAAACCAGCAGGCCTGTAAAACTGAAAAGCGGCATTCATATACTCAAGGTAACCGATGCCAAGGGAAACGTGGTTGAATTTGATAAGGTTAAGGATATTTTAGGTCAAAGAATGGCTGCTGAAAGACAGAGAGAGAGCTTTGACAAGTTTATTGAAAGTCTTAAAAAGAGCTATAAAATAGAAATAAATAAAGAGGCTGTTTCAAAGCTCGATTTTGGCGCACCACAGCAAAATAAAGATAAATAATATTTGCTACTGTTCAACTCCCAAAACGCAGTTATACTATGACATATTTGCAGCTTTCGGGTAAATCATTATCAGGTTAGTGTTGAGCGCTATTTTCCTATGCAGAACTCGCTGAATATTATGTTCAAAATATCATCTGTGGTAATTGCGCCTATAATCTCACCGAGGTGGTCGAGAGATTCCCTCAGAGACAGCGCGACGATTTCAAACGGCTGTTTATGATTCAGGGATTTTTCCGCTGCTAACAGTGATTTCAATGCATTCTCAAGCGACTGTTTATGTCTTATGTTTGTGACAGTTACATCTTCTATCCCTGTAAATTTATCCGACGATATGCAACTGGAATAAATCGCGTCTTTAAGTTCTTCAATTCCATCGCCTTTTAATGCTGAAACCTCTACAATAGATGGGAAAAGATAAGATAAATCCTGCGTAAAACCTTCCGGCGATTCAAAAGTCTGGTTATCTTTAATCGATGAAGGATTAGCATCTCTAATATCGCATTTGTTCATAGCGATTATGGTTTTTTTGTCCTGTACTTTGCGGAGCAATTCCGTGTCTGCTTCATCGAGCGGCGTGCTTGCGTCAAGCACAGCAATAACAATGTCTGCATTTTCGATGGCCTTTAAACTCCTTTTTACGCCTTCCATTTCAGCAAGATCATGGGCTTCTCTGATGCCGGCTGTATCCATTATTCTCAAAGGCAGGCCTTTAATGTTTATATAATCTTCAATTATGTCCCTCGTTGTACCCGGAATGTCCGTGACTATTGCCCGGTCTTTTTCTAATAAGGCATTTAAAATAGAGGATTTTCCGACATTAGGTTTTCCTACAATCGCAGCGGAAACGCCATCTCTGAAAAATTTCCCCTCATCATATCCTTTCACGAGTGCTGATAGGCGGTTTTTTATATCTTCCATTCCCCTGATAATCGCATCCCTCTCCATTACCTCGATTTCTTCATCGGGAAAATCAATATAGGCCTCAACGTGTGCACAGATATTAGTTATTTTATCTCTTGAATCAGTTATTACTACGGAAAGTCTGCCTTCAAGTTGCTGCATAGCAAGCTTTTCGGCCTGAGAAGTCTTTGCCCTGATAACGTCAATAACAGCTTCTGCCTGAGAAAGGTCTATCCTTCCGTTTAAAAATGCCCTTCTGGTGAATTCTCCGGGCTCTGCAATCCTTGCCCCTTCCCTTAAGGCCAGATTAAGGACGGCCTTGACCACAAACATCCCGCCGTGGCAATTGATTTCAACAATATCCTCCTTTGTGTATGTTGCCGGCGCCCGCATAACACTAAAAAGGGCTTCATCTAACTTTTCATTTGATTTATTATCTACCACAAAACCATAGTTTATTGAATGGGATTTGGCATCTTTAAGTCTTTTCCCTTTTGGCGATAAAAAAATGCTGTCAGCAATAGCTATGGCATTCTTGCCGCTCAGCCGGACAATTCCGATACCGCCTTCACCGATTGCTGTGGATATGGCTGCTATTGTGTCATCAGGATAATTCATAATTACTTTTATTATAACTTATAAGACTAAATACAGATTGTCCCTAACGCCAACGATTACCGGGTAATTCATTGGACCCTTAACAATTTGTATCGGGGCGATTATACGCCAAAAAAAAGGCTATGCCTTCAAAAAAATGGCATAGCCTTTTAGTAAACAAAAGTCAACTACTTATCGAGTGAAACCTTCCTCGTTATTGAATGAATCAAGTACTTATTGTCAGGGTTAGCTGCCTCATAAAGAAGTTCTACGCTTATATCAGCAGCCCTCAGTCCTTCGGGAAGTTCAAACTCTATTGTCTCTTTCTTGGGTTGATGCGGCTGGATGCTTGTGTCCACGATATTTGCTACTTTCCACTGCGCGCCGTATTTCATTTTTGTGTCGCGGCAGTTGGTCGCCTGCGGATGATAATGCTTTGCAACTCTTCCTATCTCTTTTCCATCTGCCGACTTTGCGGTCACTATCATGACCACTCTGTTGTGGGAAGGTCAGCCGTCAGGAATCCTGTGGCCTGCTGTGGATGTGATTTTTGTATTGACCACAATTTTTGGAACATACGTCGCAGCCTTTTTCAGCCATTCATAGCCGGCTGTTCCAACTTCAAGGGAGAGAGATTTCGAAAGGCGCTCTGATGTTTGGGCATCATCGTTGAAGTTTGGCGCTCTTTTTGACTGTTTTGAAATTAGCATCCATGTGAACAGGCACGTCCTTCTTGCCATAGAGCACTCCTTTCTCTGGAGCGCCGAGCTCACGTTTGTGCAATAGCCCCTTTTCATTGTGGCAGACTATGCAGGTGATCTGAAGTTTTGCGATTTTTGCAGAGTCCTTGGCAAGCAGGGCCTCTGTCAATTCAACTGCCACAGAGTCCTCGGCTGAGGTAATAGCCTGCGGAAGATGACACTTGAAGCATGGATAGTTCTTGATGGTCATCTTCTTGGGATCATCTTCTGAAAAGGCTGTGCTGCCTTTTTCACCTTTCTTGAGTGCCAGAGGCGTCAACATCAAGCCTCCTTTAACACCCATTAGAGGCCTTGCGTGGTGGGACTTCTCCCATTGGGCATAAATTTCAGCATGGCATGTTTTGCAGTTTGAAGAGTCATACATTGCTGCAAGTTCGTCAATTGTCTTAGCTTTGTGAGCTTCAGACCGCGCTGGAAGCGCTGCAAGCGCAAATGAAACAAAAAGCAGAAATATAGATAATCTTAACAATCTCATAAGCCCTCCTTATTTATTATTGAACGCATAAAAACTTTTTGGTTCTTTCTCATATTGAGTGGGTAACTCCCTTTAGAAAAGGGGGATGATTACCTACATTCCCCCTTAGAAAAGGGGGATAAAGGGCATAGGTGTTAAGTTAAGCAGCATTGAGCATGACCTGTTTCTTTGGATTTA
>JBBILM010000071.1:0-10642 GCA_037444915.1 Nitrospirota bacterium
CCCAGCACCTCTGTAACAACACCAGCGCCAACTGTCCTTCCGCCCTCTCTTATCGCAAATCTCAGTTCCTTCTCCATCGCTATCGGCGCTATAAGTTCTACTGTTATCGTTATATTATCTCCAGGCATCACCATCTCAATCCCCTCAGGCAAATGCGCCACTCCTGTCACATCCGTTGTCCTGAAATAAAATTGAGGCCGGTATCCATTGAAAAACGGCGTGTGCCTTCCTCCCTCTTCCTTTGTCAATATATATATCTCTGCCTTGAACTTCGTATGCGGTGTTATGCTCCCAGGCTTAGCCAATACCATTCCCCTCTCTACCTCTTCCTTGCCTACGCCCCTAAGCAATACACCTATATTATCCCCTGCCCTGCCCTCATCAAGCAGCTTCCTGAACATCTCGACTCCTGTCGCCGTCGTCTTCCTCGTCTCCCTTAACCCAACTATCTCTACTTCCTCGCCTACCTTTAGTATGCCCCTTTCTACCCTTCCTGTTACTACCGTCCCCCTTCCAGATATGGTAAATACATCCTCTATTGGCATTAAATAAGGCTTGTCTATCGGCCTCTCAGGCGTCGGTACATAACTGTCCACTGCTTCCATTAAATCATGTATGCACTTGTACTCAGGCGTGTCAAACTCCTTGCTCGCACTCTCCATCGCCTTTAACGCGCTGCCCTTTACTACAGGTATGTCATTTCCAGGAAATCCATACTTGCTCAGCAATTCCCTCACCTCAAGCTCAACTAAGTCCAATAGCTCAGGGTCATCCACCATGTCCACTTTGTTCATAAATACCACTATGTACGGCACCCCTACCTGCCTCGCAAGCAATATGTGCTCCCTCGTCTGTGGCATCGGCCCATCAGCAGCGCTAACCACAAGTATTGCCCCATCCATCTGAGCCGCTCCTGTTATCATGTTCTTTACATAGTCAGCATGACCAGGACAATCTACATGCGCATAATGCCTGTTGCCTGTCTCATATTCTACATGAGCCGTGGCTATAGTTATACCCCTCGCCCTCTCCTCAGGCGCATTGTCTATCTGATCATACGCCCTGTACTGCGCTAATCCCTTTATCGCTAATACCTTCGTTATCGCTGCTGTCAGGGTCGTCTTGCCATGGTCTACATGCCCTATCGTCCCAACATTAACATGCGGCTTTACCCTCTCAAATTTTGCCTTAGCCATAACTCCTCCTTAACTTTAATTGCAAATTAATAATTACGAATTACGAATTATAATTTAGTATGATGCCCTATTCCTAATTCCTAATTCGTAATCCTTAAATTGTTGCTCTACTCGCCTTTGGCCTTTGCCACTATTCCGTCCATTATGCTCTTAGGCGCTTCTTCATAATGCGAAAACTGCATTGTATAGGTAGCCCTGCCCTGAGTTTTTGATCTCAGGTCAGTTGCGTATCCGAACATTTCAGCAAGGGGTACCATAGACTTAATTACTTGAGCAGTGCCCCTCTTTTCCATAGACTGAATCTTGCCGCGCCTTGAATTGAGATCTCCTATAACATCTCCCATATATTCTTCAGGCGTAACAACCTCCACACTCATGATAGGCTCCAGCAATGCCAATTGCGCTTTTTTTGCGCCTTCCTTGAATGCCATTGAACCAGCTATCTTAAATGCCATTTCAGAGGAGTCCACCTCATGATACGAACCATCAAACAACGTAGCGCGCACATCTACAACTGGATAACCTGCGAGCACTCCGCCTTCCATAGCTTCCTTTATGCCCTTCTCCACTGCAGGAACATATTCTTTTGGGATGGTGCCGCCGACTATTTTATTAACGAATTCAAAGCCAGTCCCTCTCTCCAAAGGCTCCATATCCAGCCATACATGACCATACTGCCCTCTTCCGCCAGACTGCCTTACGAACTTTCCCTCGATCCTGCTTGTATTTCTAATAGTCTCTTTATAAGCGACCTGTGGTTTGCCAACATTTGCGCTGACCTTAAACTCTCTCATCAACCTGTCAACAATTATCTCAAGATGAAGTTCGCCCATTCCTGATATGATTGTTTGCCCTGTCTCATCATTGTATGAGACCCTAAATGACGGGTCCTCCTGAGCAAGCTTTGCCAGGGAAATTGAGAGCCTTTCCTGATCAGCCTTTGTCTTGGGCTCGATAGCTACTGATATAACAGGCTCTGGGAATTCCATTGATTCCAAAATTATAGGCGTATTTTCATCGCACAGCGTGTCGCCTGTTAACGTGCTTTTCAAACCAACTATAGCGGCTATATCACCAGCCCTGACTTCTTTTATTTCTTCTCGCTTATTGGCATGCATCTTCAGCAACCTGCCAATCCTCTCCCTTACATCCTTTGTGGAATTATAAACATATGAACCTGCGCTAAGCACGCCAGAATAAACTCGAACAAAAGTCAATAACCCCACAAACGGATCGGACATTATCTTAAACGCAAGTGCTGAAAAAGGCTCATTGTCATTCGGCATTCTCTCGATTTCAGAGCCATCTGATGGCTTTATTCCCCTGACTGGAGGGATGTCCAGCGGAGATGGCAGATAATCGACTATGGCGTTGAGAAGCAGTTGAACACCCTTGTTTTTAAATGCAGAACCGCATACCACCGGCGTAATCTTCATTTCAACTGTACCACGCCTTATTGCGCTCTTTATCTCTTTGGCTGATATCTCCTCGCCAGACAGATATTTCTCCATGATATTTTCGTCTATATCAGCAATCTGCTCAAGCAGTTTATCCCTATATTCTTTTGCCTTTACTATATACTCCTCAGGGACATCGGTTTCGACATACTTTGCGCCGAGGGTTTCATCGTCGAAATAAAATGCCCTCATGGCCACAATGTCGATAGAACCCCTGAACCCTTCTTCACGACCAATGGGTATTTGTATCGCAACAGGATTAGCGCCTAATTTATCGACCATTGAACTAACTGCCATAAAAAAGTCTGCGCCAACCCTATCCATCTTATTCATAAATGCAATTCTTGGCACCCCGTACTTATTTGCCTGCCTCCAGACAGTTTCAGACTGTGGCTCAACTCCGGCAACGGCATCAAATGCTGCCACAGCTCCATCGAGCACCCTGAGCGAACGCTCAACCTCAATAGTGAAGTCCACATGACCCGGGGTATCAATGATATTAATCACGTGATCGCTCCAAGAACATGTAGTAGCAGCAGACGTAATAGTAATACCCCTTTCCTGCTCCTGCGGCATCCAGTCCATGACTGCTGTACCATCATGAACTTCGCCGATTTTGTATGTTACCCCCGTATAATACAGAATCCTTTCTGTAGTTGTGGTCTTACCAGCATCGATATGTGCCATAATACCAATATTACGGGTTTTTTCTAATGGAAATCTTGACATGCGGAATGAATCTCCTTACCACCTGTAGTGAGCAAACGCCCTGTTAGCCTCTGCCATTCTGTGGACATCTTCTTTTTTCTTAATTGACGTGCCGGTATTGTTAAACGCATCCAACAACTCTGCAGCAAGCCGCTCCCTCATGGTCTTTTCCTTTCTCTGACGCGCATAGGTTATGACCCACCTTAATGCCAGAGCTATCTTTCTCTGAGGCTTGACTTCCATAGGAACCTGATAAGTTGCGCCGCCAACCCTTCTTGGCTTGACTTCCAGCACAGGCTTGACATTATCTATTGCTGTCTTAAATACCTTCAATGGATCGCTACCTGTCTTTTCTTTAATAATATCGAAAGCTCCGTAGCATACTCCCTCTGCAACAGACTTCTTCCCTTCCTTAAGTATAACAGCTACAAACCGGCTTACCAGCTTGCTGTTATATTTAGGATCGGGCAATACCTCTCTTTTTTCTGCTTCCCTTCTTCTTGCCATCGTTACTCCTCGTAATCGGCTGTGTACAACCCTTTGTCACTTTTTTGATTCTTCATAATCATTACATGAGCCTCAAGAATCAAAGGTTATGCGACGCGAATTTACTTAGGCCGTTTTGCTCCGTATTTTGATCTTCCCTGCCTTCTGTTAGCCACTCCGGCGCAATCGAGCGTTCCTCTTAATATATGATAACGAACGCCCGGAAGATCCTTTACCCTTCCGCCCCTTATCATTACTATTGAGTGCTCCTGAAGATTATGACCAACACCCGGAATATATGCAGTAACTTCCATGCCGTTGGTCAGTCTTATCCTCGCTACCTTTCTTAACGCAGAATTAGGTTTTTTTGGCGTAGTTGTGTAAACCCTTACACATACACCGCGCTTCTGAGGACAACTTTTAAGAGCAGGACTCTTAGTCTTTCTCTCAATTTTCTTACGCCCATTCTTGATTAATTGAGCAATTGTCGGCACTTTTCCTCCAAATTAAAATAAAAAAACAAAAATATTAATGCGCTTTTCCGAATCACCGGAAAACCTGTTAATCTTACCAGAGGATTTTGTTTTTGTCAAGTCTTTTTGTGTATTTTCTTTTTCAGCCTCTGTCTGTTCAAAAAAAGAAGTTAAATATAACATATTTGCACAATATAAAACAAAGTTTTTTTCTGGTATAATTAAGCTATCATGAATAGGCGTTTATGATTGCCTGAAACGCTTTGAACAATACGCAGCCTTTTCATAATCGGTCTTTTCAGTTATAAAGTTATATAGTTTATTAATAATTAATAATATCAGGAGATTCGGGAGGAAGCAGCAATGGTGAAAAATGTTCATTGGCTGGGGCATGATACATTCAAATTCACGGGAGATAAATTAATATATACTGACCCATTTAAAATAAAAAGCAATGATTCGGCAGATATCATATTAATTACTCATGATCACTTTGACCACTGTTCACCTGAAGATGTAAAAAAAATCCAAAAAAAAGAAACGATAATTGTCACCACTGCTGATTGTGCAAAAAAGTTGTCCGGCAACATCGTCGTTGTTAAGCCCGGTGATACCGTTGACGTTGAAGGCGTGAAAATCAAGGCAGTTCCCGCGTACAATTCTGACAAGAAATTTCATACAAAGGAAATGGGCTGGGTAGGTTATATTTTTAGTGTAAGCGGACATAAAATATATATAGCCGGGGATACTGATTATATACCCGAAATGAAGACTTTCAAGGGCATTGACATTGCGTTGATTCCGGTATCGGGAACATATGTAATGACTGCGGAAGAAGCGATTAACGCGGCCATGGACATTAATCCGAAAATCGCCATACCAATGCACTACGGCTCAATTGTCGGAGATAAAGGCGATGCGATGCGGTTCGCAGATGGATTAAAAGGGAAAATAGATGTCGTAATATTAAATGAAGAATAGGAATTGATGTATTGCTCCGATAGCCTAAAATATTAATCAATATTTGAGAGGTACGCATAATGAAAAGCGAAGAAATTGTCAAGCTTCTTAAGGACAGGGATGATTTCATATCAGGGGCGGAAATGGCGAACATCCTGAAAATAACCAGAGCCGCCATATGGAAAAGAATCACCCTCTTAAGAAAAAAAGGCTATACAATCCAGGCATCGCCTGCCAGAGGATACAGGTTGATAAAATCACCTGAGCTGTCAATGGAAGAAATTAAAATTTCACTGCCTGCGTCGCTAAGAAAAATTGGCAGTCAACTGCGTATTTTTGACAGCGTTGTATCTACCAATAAGGTTGCCGCGGAGTTTGCGGCAAAGGATTATCCTGATGGCACAGTTATCATATCTGACACTCAAACAGGAGGCAAAGGACGCCTCGGCAGGCTCTGGTTGTCGCCTCCTGAGAAAAACGTATACATGAGCATTATCATGAGGCCCGACATACTGCCAAAGGATGCGACTATTTTAACAATTATGTCTTCTGTTGCATGCGCTTCAGCCATCAGAAACTTAACGTCAATTCCAGTGACCATTAAATGGCCGAATGACATGCTGGTTTCCAATAAAAAATTAGGAGGCATACTAACAGAGATAAAATCAGACATGGATAGGATACACTATGCGGTCGTAGGGATAGGAATAAATATCAATATGGATATTTCAGATATGCCTGATGAACTAAAAACAATATCCACATCCATAAAAAATGAAACTGGCGAAGCATGGGCCAGAAGTCAGGTCGCTGTTTCGATAATTAAAGAACTTGATAAATGGTATGATATACTTTCAAAAATGGGTAAAAAGCCCATAATTGATGAATGGCTGCAATTATCCTCCACCATCGGGCAGAAGGTTAAAATAACGATTGGTGACACTATACTCACGGGCATTGCTGAAGGAATTGATGAAGAAGGAATGTTAATATTGAAGTTGCCTGACAACTCATTCAAAAAAATAAGCGCGGGAGACTTGACACACGTTAGGGCTGCGGAGCAATAGAGCATCTTAAAAGAAAAAGCAGAAATTTCAATGTGCTTCAGCTCATTGCCTTAATGCGATTATATGCTTTTAGCTATTGACATAGGCAACTCTACAATAGGAATCGGATTATTTTTAGATCCATCAAAGAAAAAAAATTTGCTAACAAAAAAAATCTGTTCGCATCCTGTTCAGGCGCCTGAAAAATACAAAAAAATCTTTTCAGAATTTGTGAAAACGCAAATCTACAGCGCCAAAAACAGCGCTCATAAAATAGATGCTTTAGATGCTATAGTTTCCTCTGTAGTACCGGCATTGGACCAGCCTGTTATAAAAGCACTAAAAAATATATGCGGTAAAAACCCTTTAATAGTCAGCCATAAACTGGACTGCGGCATTAGCTTCGATATCCTTAAGCCAGAAACAGTGGGAGCTGACCGGATTGCCAATGCAGTTGCCGGATTTGACTATTTTAAGAAGCCTGTGGCTGTAGTAGATTTTGGAACTGCAACCACAATAACTATTGTTGGAAAAAAACAAAACCTGCTCGGCGGCGCTATACTGCCCGGGATTGAGCTTATGCAAAAGTCACTTTATTCGGGCACTGCAAGGCTGCCTTTTTTCAGCTTAAAAAGCAATGCAGCAGCTCTCGGGAAAAACACGGAATCTTCCATAAATTCAGGAATTATTTACGGTTCAGCAGGGGCGGTAGAAAAAATTATAAAAAATATGGAGAAAGAACTTCATTTTAGGTTAAAATTAGCGCTGACAGGAGGGCACGCAGGGTTGATAGCCGGATTAATAGAAAGAGATCACATCGTTTCTCCACATCTGACATTTGAAGGGCTCAGATTAATACATATTAACAATAGAACAATGGTGAAACAGAACAAGAGCGTCAAATATGGGAAATAATTTTTCATAATGAAGGCCTCTGTTCTGTAGCTGTATAAGGAGAATATATGAACGAACTGAGAAAAGATCCGATACTTAACAGATGGGTAGCCATATTAAAAGATTCAAAAGCGCCTGAACATTATATAAACGAATATACTGAAAATATCAGCCCTGATTCTGCCAGCGACAATGAGTGCTTGCTGTGCCCGGGCAACCAACACGAAGCTTACACTGAAATATTCACGATAAAGGAAGACTGTGAATCCTCCAATAACCATGACTGGCATACAAAAGTAATATCCATGATAAAGCCCGTTCTCCAGATAGAGGGGGAACTCGGCAGAAAGGGTGTTGGCATGTATGACAAGATGAACAGCATTGGCGCCAATGAACTGATAATAGAATCTCCGTATCACAATACCCAACCAGAAGACTTGGGCATTTCTCATATGATAAAGGTAATTTCAACTTACAGGCATCGGATCTCGCAATTGGAAAGCGACCCGAGATTGCGTTACACGCTTATACACAAAGATTATGGGAAGGCAGCAGGCGAACAGTATAAACATCCCCATTCCCATGTGATTGCCACGCCTGTGATACCTAAAGGCATTAAGGAAGAACTCGACGGAGCAAAGGCATATTACCAGTATAAGGAAAGGTGCATCTTTTGCGACATTGTAAACGAGGAGTTGAGAACCGGTGCGAGAGTTATTATGGAAACAAAAAACTTTGTTGCCTTTGTCCCGTTTGCCCCCAAGTCACCGTTTGAATATTGGATATTGCCGAGGAGACACAACTGCGCTTTTCAAGAAATATCCGACGAAGAACTCGAAGACTTCAGTTTTATCTTGATGGAAACCATAAAAAAAATGGGCGCTGCTCTGAAAAATCCGCCTTACAATTATGTTCTGCACACAGCACCAAACAGAATTCCGAGAAAAAACTACTGGCACACACTTGGAGAAGATTTCCACTGGCATATGGAGATAATGCCGCAAATCGCAATAAAAACCGGCTTTGAAATGGATTCTGAATTTTATATATTAACCACAAAACCCGAAGACGCTGCGAATTATTTAAAAGGGGCTTAGCTCCTTTAAACCCTATTTTTTGGCAAACCTGCTGAACTTTATTTATGCAGGTGAGGAGGTTTCATCTATGGAAATCAAAAAAATTCTTTACCCCACAGATTTTTCTGAAGGATCACTAAATGCACTGCCATACGCTGTTGATATGGCAAAGAATTATGGCGCGAAACTTTACATGCTGCATGTAATCTATGATATCGCAATAGCATCTGGCTTGCATATCCCTCATATCTCTGTTGATGAAATGTATAAGGAATTGAGCGCAAGCGCGCACAAAGAACTCGAGAAGTTCGGATGGGAATCGAGAAAACCTTTAAAGGATGTGCAATACAATATTATTCGCGGAATCCCTTATGATGAGATATTGAATTTTGCTGACAAAGAAAATATCGATCTAATAATAATTGGCACTCATGGAAGAAAGGGTCTTGACAGGTTTATATTCGGAAGCACAGCAGAAAAGGTGGTAAGATATGCTTCATGCCCTGTACTAACTGTAAGAGGCCCCAAACTATAATATCAGGAGAGCCCTGCGGCAATTGCCGCAGGGCTCTTTCCCTAAAATTTCATATCTGAGTTGTCCACAGTGTCATTAACGACATTTTTCGGTTAAAATAAATAAACTAAAGTTAAGAACGGTGAACCCGAAAAATGCAATTACGTCATGAGATTATAGTGGCATTAGCAGATAAATGCCTTTATACCGCCGCATTATTATGCCTCGTAAATAAGGCATATCATATAAAAAAATACAGTGCGGATTCATTGGATTGTTTATATAAATTGCGAATTATAATGGCTTTTATCTGTTCATGCCACTATATAACTGCATTTTGGGAGGGATTAAGCCCCTTCACGATTCGGGTTAAATAAATTGAAAAAGGCATTATTTTTTTCAATCGGCTTGCATATCCTGATGTTTTCTATTGTTTTTTTCCTTGTGGAGGAGAAAAAGGATGCATCAACACGACCTTTTTTCGCTAAAATCATAACCACGGATGAATATGAGATGCAAAATAAACAGGCGCACCAGTTAATACAACCAGCTCAAAAACCTCCCCTAATAGTTTCAAAACCCGCCAAACCTAAATTAGCGCCTTCGGAAACGGGAACAAATATGCGCCGCAATAAAACTGCGCCAGTTGAAAAAGATTCCAGCTCTGATAAAACTCAAGAATCACTCGTATCAGCTCAAACACCTCAGGCAAATAAAGAGCCCGGAATATCCAAAAAATCAACAGGTGAATATTCACAAGAATCGCAGCAGGATATGGCCACAAGCAGGCCATCCAGAGGTTCCGGGGACAGGCTTTTTGATACTGATATTATAGCTAAGCTGCCACAAAAGGAACGGGAAAGAGCAAAGCCTGATAAAGGAATCACATTTAACACAAGGGAATTTAAATATTACGGGTATCTCCAGAGGCTCAGGGAAAAAATAGAAGGCATATGGAAATATCCCGTTGATGCGGCTGAAAAAGGAATATACGGTGATTTATATCTAAGGTTCACTATAAAGAAAAACGGTAAACTCGGCGCAGTCGAATTAATACGCACATCAGGGCATAAAATCCTCGATGATGCTGCAATCAAGGCATTAAAGGATGCGGAGCCATTCTGGCCGCTGCCTGAAGAATGGGGCACTGAAGGGTTTACCATAACCGGCCATTTCGTTTATTCCATTTATGGTTCCTATCTAAGATAACTGATATACTAATTAAATGAGGCACAGATTATATTTAAAACCCGGTGACAAAGTAATACACCAGAAATACCATTCATGGGGACTGGGTGAGGTAATCGAAGAAAAACACTCTGAACTGCCCGGAGGGTTCTGTTTTGTAAGAATATTGTTTGAGGACGGCAGCGAACGTTCCTTTATAAATGATATCAACAACGAGCTTTGCTGTTATTACGCAGGCATCAGGCTGATAGATGAATACAATATATGGGGGACATGATAATCTGATGGAGCGGTTTTAGTTAAAAAACCGCTCCATAGCGTTATTTAATTAAAGAATCGCGTCTCCCTTTAGTGACACACTAACATTGGGGCGCACAGGATCGTTTGAACTTATATTCAAGCTACTGCTGTATCTCTGCCTAAACTTCGGACTGAAAGTAACTGTTATGATGCAAGACTGGTCAGGCTGAAGCGTCTGTCCTGTACAAGTGTTGCCAGTGACATGAAACGGCGTAGAAGGAGAACTTACCCCGCTGACTGTTAAAGCTGATCCCCCTGTATTTTTAACAGATATATTTGAAGATGAAGATGTCCCTACCTTGATAACCCCAAAATCTATTGATAGAGGAGTAACCGTTATAACC
>JBBILM010000072.1:0-10341 GCA_037444915.1 Nitrospirota bacterium
TTATCCTGACCAGTCCGTTGCGGCCTGCAACCGGATTACCTATTAGAAAGATATTCCTTCCCAACTATGTCTCCTGATACAGAATAACAGGCTGCTTTTCAAGATAATTGACGATATTTTCTATATTTGCCCCTTCCTTGAGAAAAAACACGCGGCCTCCGTGCACTTCGCTATTATTCTTAATATTTGGTATTCTCAGATATCCGAATTGTTTTGACGCCATATAGCCGGTCGTGTAATCAGGATCATCAGAAATGCATATCTCTGCAACAATATCAGGACAGGCAGCGATTTTGGACGCGAGCATCAAAGCTTCCTTGACCGTCGTCATATTGATTCCGAGCGCTGAAAGCCTTGCCGAAAATCTCTTTTTATCGGACTTGTCAATGCCGAACCGTGAGACCCTTACACCACGCTGCTTGTCAGGCTCTTTTCTTATTCCGGATTCGCTTAAGACCAGAGATGCCCCTCTCATCACTTTATCTGATTTCAGAATCTTAAATGCCTCATTTATCGCCTTATTTGAAATTCCAATGCCGATCAGTTCGTGGAAGACTATACTCTTTGCCTCATAAGGCGAATTGCAATTAAGAGTGTTTACAGACAGCAAAGGTACTCTTTTGGGTTTTTGTGCAAGCCGCTCAATTGTAATAACAATCTTATCAGGCTTGCCTTTTGAATGGTTTAATGATCTGAATGTGTATTCTTTGACAATCTTCGCAATATCAGATTCTTCGTATATACCTTCAGCCCCTGATATATGGATTTCTTCCTGATGTTGACTGGTGACAGTTGACCGCCGAAAGCCAGCTCTTTTAGACGCCCTCATTCGAATATTCCACATACATTAAAGTATACTACATACCGAAGAAGAGCGATAGAGGATTAAAAAACTTAAAAACTATCTTATCTGCCGCCAGGCAGATCTTAGTTCGATCAAAAGCTGTTCTATATGTTTTATCTTATCAACATCATTGCTCGAGTTCGCGACAGTCAACTCTCTTAATATATAGGCGTACAAACTCTGGAGATTTAATGCAACCTGCCCGCCCTCTTCAATATTAAGAGATGACAACAGCTCTTCAATAATGGATACGCTTTTATTAATATGATAGGTTTTTTGAGATATATTGCGCTGGCTCATAGAAACCGCAGCCTTGCCGAGATGCTCAATCACACCGTCATAAAGCATTATAATCAGATCAAGCGGCGTAGTCGACGTGTTCACCCGAGCGCGTGTATATGCGTTTTGTGCGTATTGTAGATTCATCGTCTGCCTCCGTAAATATTTGATAAACTTGTAAACTCTTTGTTCATGAGTTCGCTGCTCCTCTGAAGCTCGCCAACAGTCTTTTCGAGCGCCCCGAACTTTTTCCTGTATTCGGTCTCTCTCTTTTCGAGCATCCTCTCTATAACCTCCATTTTATTCTCGATGAATTTAATAGAGTTCTTAAATCCATCAGTCCGGGCAGGTATGAGGCGGTTCATAAAATTATTTATCTTAGTCTCAAGGTCAACTGCCATGGCATCGAGAGTATCGATGACTGCATGAGGATTCTCCTTAATGGCATTCTCAAGGGTGGTAGAATTGAGCGAGAGCACCCCGTTTTTATCGTGGTTTAACCCAAGTCCCAAAAGAGTCTTTTCAGCATATGTTGATGTAATGGCTGATTTCAAACCATCAACGATAGTGCGCACAGTGTTGTCCCTGTTTGAATACGCTGCCTTACTGTTTGACTGCACCGGCGATTTTTTCGAGTGATCAACAATAGCCTTGTAAGAGGAAATAAAAGCGTTTATACCGCCGGTTATTCTTGAAGAATCCTTTGCTATGTTAAGTTTCACAGCGCTTCCGGAGGAATCCTTCAGCAGATTAATCGTAACACCGGTAATAAGGTCATTAATGGAATTAACGCCTCTTGTTACTGTAAGACCGTTAACAATCAGCGACGCGTTAACCGCAGCCTGTGACTGAGTCATATTCAATATACCGCCTGTGGTACCGCCGTTTGCATCGTACTCTGCATTGAATGCGAGTCTTGAAAGCCCTGCGCCATCTATCTCAGAAGGGTCTTCCTGAAACACCCCGTTACTATCTTCATCAACAGTTACCACAATCCGGTTTGAAGCGCCTGTTGAACTTGATGACAGTATCAGCCTGTAGCCTGTTCCATCATTTATTACAGACGCCCTGGCTCCTGCATTAGCCGTGTTTATCGCGTCTCTGATGCCGCTAAGGGTATTATTTGAAGAATCAATTGTTATCACTTTCTCTTCATTGTTTCCGACCCTTATCTTTATTTTTTGCTGCTCAACTACTGAAATATCCGCTACTTCAGCGCTCTCGGATTCAAATGACTGTGAATATATGGATTGCGATGTAGCTATATTATTTACTTTTATGTTATAAGCGCCCTCCACTGCTGATGAAGAAGCGCTCGCAGTAAAAACACTGCTGTCAGATATGGCAGCCGAAACTGCCATAATCGAAGACTTTTTTAGAGATGACAATACGCTTTTTAAACCCGATAGAAGGCTTGAAAGGCTTCCAAAATAGCTGATGCTCGCCTCATTGGAAGCCTTTTTCCTGGTTAACTGATCCAATGGCCTCCTGTCAACAGCCATAAGCTGGTCAATGATTTTGCCAGTTTCAATACCCGTAAAAATGCCTGTAGACAGCGAAAGCGCCATTTATGCCTCTACATCAATCAGATTTTTAAAAGTCTCTTTAAGCGACTTCATCATTTGCAAATATTCATCAGGAGGCACCTGCCTAACTACCTTGCCTTCTGAGTCAACCACCCTGATTACAACATTCCTGTCTTCATCAACAGCGAAATACGCCTTATGAGAAAGAACATCAGCAGGTTTATACTTTTGCGCATCTTCTTTCTTTACAGTTTCCGATTTCTTATTTTCTCCACTGCTTATTTGCGCTGGAACAACCTCTTTGCCCTTTCCGTCAGACCTATTTGCCGTATTAAACAGTGAATATAACCTTATGTCAATGTTCCTGACTTCCATCTTGCTTTAAAAGGGGATGGGTATCCCCATCCCCTTCACCTGTGAAACTATCTCTGCAAGAGGGCAAGAACACTCTGGGTCTGTGTATTTGCCTGGGCAAGGACAGATACACCAGCCTGCTGGAGTATTGATGCCTTTGTGAGGTTCGCTGTTTCTACTGCGAAGTCAGCATCCATAACCCTTGAGCGGGCGCCTGATACATTCTCAATTATATTGTTAAGGTTCGCGACTGTGTAATCGAGTCTGTTATTGATAGCGCCGAGGTCGCCTTTGGATGTAAGAACTGCATTAAGCGCAGTTTGAGTATGTCCAATTGCGGCCTGAGCATCCGAACGAGTGCTGAGGCTTGCTCCTACGAGGCTTGCAGAAAGACTTCCAACGCGTGCATCAACAGAGCTCACGGTTATTCTGTTATTGTTGTCGTTTTCATTGCCTATCTGGAATGTCCCTGAACCAACAGCAACATCAAATGTGTTATTAGCCGTTATTGTGCCTATCGCGCCGTTTATGGTTATCTTTATGCCGAGGGCGCTGAAACTCAATTCTGTCGTGTTAAATCCTGACGGTGTTGCGATATCTTCTAATGTCTGAGAACTTGCGCCGTCTGTAAGGGTAATATCCCAGTTAGATCCATCAGCAGCTACTGTCAATGTGTAAGTCCCGGCTGCCGCACCGACGCTCTCAATATTCACGATACCATTATCAACTATAAGGTTAGTGCCAACACTATCTATTGTGCTTCCAAATCCGCCATTGAGAACACTCTGGTCATTGAATTTTGTTGAATTGGCTATACGGTCTATTTCAGTCCTCAGGGCGCTGAATTCAGCATTAAGAGATGTCCTGTCTGTAGATGTATTGCTGTCATCTGCAGCCTGTACTGCAAGCTCCCTCATCCTCTGGAGCATGTTGTGAACTTCATCAAGACCGCCTTCAATTGTCTGGACAACAGATATCGCGTTATTCGCGTTTCTTGCTGCCTGCGACAAACCCCTTATCTGGGCTGTCATACGGCTGGCGATGCCGATACCTGCCGCGTCATCTTTAGCTGAATTGATTCTTAATCCTGAAGACAGCCTCTGCATTGTTGTCTGCATGCTGTTCTGGGTTTTTGAAAGATTCCTCTGCGCGGTGATTGCGCTAATGTTTGTGTTAATTACCATTGCCATACTATTGTTCCTCCTTGGAATTTTAGTGTCAGTGTTTAGTTTAAAAAACCATTCACTGTTCACTATTGTTCATAAAAGGCGTCCCTGCCTTTTATTTCGCAGGCCTTAGCCTGCGCTTCTTAACTGCTACTGCTTTATTTATCAGGCGTTAATACTTTTTTTAACCACCTCCTTTTCGCCATTCTTTTACTCCCTTAATTCCTTTATCGGATTAATCTCAAAAAACTTTAATCTTTATTAAACGAATCACGATATTTTTTCCACAACTATCTGAACGCCTCTCATATTTTCCGCGTTCAGCAGCAATGGGCCATGCAAGTTTGGCACTATGTTGCCGTTCTCCACCCTTACTATCACAAGGATAGCAATGTCCATATCGTTCTTTATTTGAAGGTACTGCCTGACAGTATCATCCAGTTTAACGGAGTAATCAGGAGAAAATATCTTCGGCTCTGCTACAATAAACGCGATATCAGGGTCATCAACCGACTGAAGCCACTTTAAAGACGTATCCCTGTAATCCATAAGGATATATCTCTTCACATCGGGGAATCCGGGAATGCCATCAGGAAAGGTTATAAGTCTGTCGTTGTCAACTTCTAATTCGCCGAATCTTGTTGTGTTAAATCTCATCATATCTGTTTGAATTTCTCCCTTAGTTTGGCAAATTCATCAAGCGATGCCCTGGAAGCAATGATATTTTCCGATTTTATCTTTTCGTAGATTTCTTTCCGGTAAATCCTGACACCGGTGGGCGCCTCTATCCCAAGCCTGACCTGATTGCCTTTAATCTCTATAACCGTAATGGTTATATCATCTCCAAGCTTTATAGCTTCATCTGACTTCCTTGTCAAAACCAGCATCCTGCCTCCTTCCAAAGACCATAGACTACAGACCATAGACTATAGACCAAAGACTATAGACCATAGACTAAAGACCAAAGATTACCTTAAAAAATCTAACAATGACTGAGACATTACCCTTGATGATGACGCCCTCAATGCCTCCAGCACTGTCTGCGTCTTAGTAATCTCTGTAATTGCCTCTGCTATATCAGTATCCTCTACATTCGAAAGCAATGTTTTAAGGCTGAGTGTGTTGTCATCCAGTCTGTTTATCTGATCATCCAGGCGGTTGAGCTTTGCTCCGATTTCTGCCGTAACATTTATCACCTGTTCAAGCCCGTCATTAATAAGTCCGACTGACGCTTGTATCCCTGCTGAATCATTGTTTTGAAGAGATATTCTAAGGTCATCGAGCATTTTAAAATACGTCACGCCGCCCGTGCTAAAAGCGTTGTTTCCGGGTATGTTTATGCCCATTGTCGTGCCTTTATCTATAATCACATTTATTGAACCGCTGTCCCCAAGATAATCAAAAGTTGTAGGGTCAAAAGGGCTGATATCTGTTTTAAACCCTGAAAATATATACCTGCCCCTAAGCTTGCTTGCTGAAAGATTAAGCAGGTGATCCCGGAGCTGCTCCACTTCTTTTGCTAAAGCGAGCCTGTCGCTGTCACCCAATGCCCCGGCTGCTCCCTGAATTGACAGTTCCTTTGCCCTTATCAATGAGTCTGAAACAGAATTCATTATCTTTTCAGAGAATTCAAGATGATTTATGGCATCATCGATATTCCTTTTATATTGCTCGATGTTATTCAGAGCCAGCTTGTAGTCCATTGCCCTTGCAGTGCCGATAACATCATCAGAAGGCTTGCTTATCCTCTTTCCAGAAGCAAGCTTTTCATTGGCAGATGACAGGTCAAAGAGGTTCTTCTGAAGAGAAGACTTTAACTGATTGAATATCATTGACGAAGAGATTCTCATAAGTTAAGTATTGTCTGAAAAAGTTCGTCTGTTACCTTTATCATCCTTGCCCCTGCCTCAAATGACCTTTGAAACCTTATTAGATTCGCGGCCTCTTCATCCAGGGACACACCGGATACGGCTTCCCGCCTGTTGTTTATTTCTAAAAGGAGATTGCTGTCAAATTTAAGGCTGTCTGTCGCTGCCCTTGACATAGTTCCCATGCTGAAAACTATTCCCCTGTAATAATCCATAAATGTAGTATCTCCAAGTTCAGTCATATCAGCATCAAACAGTTGGGCTATATTGACTGCTATAGAATTATCAGCAGGCAGTCCGGTATCGGTTGATGAGGCTGCTATCTTTTTTGGATCTGAAACAACTACGCTGAAATTGCTGATCGCAGAGCTTAAGTCAGCAACAGGATTAAAAAAATAATTGCCGGTTGACCCATCCAGTCCATAACCGGTTTCATGTACCGTATTTACCCTGTCTATCACTGACATCACAAGGGTTCTAAGTCCTGTTAAAGCAGTTGATTGTATGTGTTCCCTTGCTGCAAACAGACCACCGAGACGGCCTTTATTAATAAGCCCTGATATATTCACGCCGTCCATATAAATATCATTATTACCCTGGTTTGAAGACACGATTATATTGGTTGTTTTGTTGTCATGAACAAGCACCCTTCCGCCGGCTATTACAGTAATTGAACCGCTGCTGCTTTCAAATGTGCTGACATTCATGAATTCTGAAAGCTCGGCAAGCATCGCATCGCGCTGATCCCTGAAGTCGGCTGCATTTCCTGATACATGTCCAGCCTCGGCGTGAACGATCTTTTCATTCAACGAGGCTATGTTTGACGCAATGTTATTGACCCTTGCTGTTATATCTCTAATTTCTTCATTAATATTCCTGACAGTATTCAGTATTCCCTGCTCCATATGCTTTGCTGAGATCACAAACGCCTCTGCCTTTTGCAAGAGTATCATCCTTTCAGCCTGGCCTTCGGCATTCGATGCGACATCATTCCATGCATTAAAAAACTCGGTAAGAGAACCGGATATACCCAGATTCTTTGACTCATTGAATATTTGCTCCACCTGTCCAAGCGATTCGTTCATGGACATGGATTTGCCGAAATTCTGCTGCTGTCCGAGAAGCTGCATTTGAATAAACCTGTCATAATGGCGCTTTATTCCTGCAGCAGTAACGCCTGTTCCTATAAATCCCCCGCTTCCTGTCACAGGATTTGACAACTGGAGTATCACCTCCTGCCGACTGTATCCGGATGTGTTCACATTCGCGATATTGTGGCTGGTTACATTAAGAGCCCTCTGTGTAGCGAAGATTGCGGATTTTCCTATGTTGAACAGACCGAAAAGAGACATTTATATCTCTCCTGAAAGAAGCGAGCCCTTAGAAGGCCTTCCACTGTTAATGCCCAACAAACCAAAGAAATTGGCGTTGTTAATAATATAGTTAAGAGAACGGTCTATTAATACCCTGTTAAATTCATTCATTTCTTCTATGCTCTGAAGAAGTGATATAAGTTTGGATCTTATATCCAAAAAAGTAGCATCACCGGCCATCTCGCTTAATTTCTGCAGGCTGACCTGCTCACCCGCAAACTCCTTTATAAGACGGATTCGCTCGGTTTCAAGAAGCCTCAGTTTGAATATAAGCGTGTCTTTTGCCTTTGAGACCTCGTCTATGCACTCTGCATTCAGATCAACGAGGCAAATGCGCTCCTTCTGCAACAGCTCAAGCAGGCTCTTATAGCCTGACATCTGCTCTTTAAGGATATTTTTAATGTTTTCTTCTTGTTTCATGCTAATTCGTCTATCATCTTTTGAGCAATCTTAATGGAATCAATCTTATATGTCCCGTTTGCAACTGCCTTCTGTATTTCCTGCACCTTTTCAGTCCTGATTTCAGGCAGATTATTTATCTCACTTTTTAACTTTGCTATTTCTTTTGCCCTGTCTGACAGGTTTACCCTGTCCGAACCGGCTTTATTAACAGCGCCCTTTTCCTCTGCTGCATTGTTCCTGTCAGCCTTCTGAACCTTTAGCTGAACTTCTTGATTTTCCGGCGGTTTATTGCCATTAATCTTCATTTTTATCCTCCTGTAAGATCTTTTATTTTCTTATCGGAAGATATTTATAAATCCTTTAACTTTCTATCTCTGCACTCCTTAATCAATACCCTGATTTAGCAATTCTTAGCCATAAATATATGTCAGGTGCGGCGAAAAGACTTTAAACCCAGCTCTTGTAAAACCATCTATCTTGTATCCGTCATCTACTACATTGTTCTCTTGTCGGATACTCCATTTATTATCTCTCATATACATTTGAAGCAACACTTTTTAAAGTCTTTGAGTCGTGCCTGACATATAAAACTGCTTAACCGGGGTAATATCAGCATCATCTCTTTGCAATAAGCGTGACAGGGTCAACATGTTCGCCGTTACGCTTGATCTCAAAATGCAGATGAGGACCGGTTGCCAGGCCTGTGCTTCCAACCTGGGCTATAACAGTATCAGACTCAACAACATCACCCTCTTTAACAAGATTAACTTTATTATGCGCATATTTGGTTATGTATCCATCGCCATGGTCAACTATAACCATATTTCCATAACCTCCCTGCTCACCGCTGAATACGACTCTTCCTGACCTTAACGCATATATCGAAGTTCCTTCGGCTGCCGCAATGTCTATTCCGTAGTGAAATCTATTATCTCCGTATATCGGGTGCCTGCGCATGCCAAAGTGCGAACTGATTACGCCATCCACCGGGATAGGGAATACATCTGATTCGGCGCTCGCTGCCGTAGAAGGATTAACGCTGCTTTGAACAGAAGGATTAATGGTTCTGCTGGCGCTGTAGTTCGTGTTTTGTATATTTAGTTCCTTGTATTCAACGCCGGGTTCCCTAATCAGGCCTTTCATAAGCATTTCCTTTAAACCAAGTCCCCTCACTGCAAGAAGCCTTGCTATCTCCATATCAAACATGCTCATGTACGCCTCATTGCCAAAACCGCTGTCTGATGAGGAACCGGTCGTAGCCCTCATAGCCTTGATCATTTCATAGGCGAAAAGGGACTCCATTTCAGTCAGCGCGGCATTAATCGCAGCAGGGTCATTTCTTCCCTTGATTCCCTCTATATTACCGTTAAAGCCGGTAGATATGCCGTTCATAATTTTCAATTTATCGCCCTTCCCATTAAATAACTAAATTATTTCAATCTCGGCCC
The DNA here is from genome assembly GCA_037444915.1 of Nitrospirota bacterium. Classification (GTDB taxonomy): domain Bacteria; phylum Nitrospirota; class Thermodesulfovibrionia; order Thermodesulfovibrionales; family Dissulfurispiraceae; genus JBBILM01. Next base: position 9,261 of record JBBILM010000072.1, read on the forward strand.
TTATAGCGCCGGCAGCCTTCATCGCCTGCAGTATGGAAATAAGATCCCTCGGTGTTACGCCCAGCGCATTCAGCGCCCTTACAACCTCTCCGAGTGTAGCTCCGGACACCTCCATAAGAGATGCCTTTTGTTCCTTGACTTCAACTTCCTTTTGAGGAACTACCACGGTTTCAGCGCCTCTTGGCGCAAATGGAGGCGGCTGGAAGACTTCAAACTGTGTCTTTATCTCTATTGACAGACTGCCATGAGCAATCGCAACAGGAGTTATCCTGACCTTGTCGCCAATCACTACAGTGCCTGTCCTCTCATTAATCACAACCCTTGCCGCGGAATCCACTGTCACGTCTATAGCCTCTATCATTGTAATGAGTTCAACAACCCTGTTCTTATAAGCTGATGGTATGTTTATCCTGACAGAAGAAGGATCGATCGTAAAGGCATGCTCTGATTTGAACGCATCGTTTATTTTACTGGCGATTTCAGAGGCTGTAGTGAAGTCAGGCCTGTGAAGAAACAGGCGTATATCATTGCCATTGCCAAGGCTGAATTGAGGGTCTCTCTCAACAGTGACTCCTTCAGGCACCTTCCCAGCAGTCAAATGATTCTTCTGAACAGTTGTGCCGCCTCCTCCCCCAATAAAGCCTCCAATGGATACAGCTCCCTGCGCGAGCGCGTAAACCTTTCCGTCCGCTGCCTTTAGGGGAGTAAGCAATAAGGTTCCGCCCTGAATGCTCTTGGCATCACCTATGGTTGAAACCAGAGCGTCAAGTCTTAAACCCGGCTTTGGAAAAGGAGGCAGTTTCGCCGTTACCATAACAGCCGCCGTGTTTTTGGCTTTGATGTCATTCGGTCTGACGGTAAGTCCCATGCCCTGAAGCATATTGGCAATGCTCTGCATAGTCGCAACGCCCTTGTCTCCTGTTCCATTGAGACCCACAATAATGCCGTATCCAATAAGCTGATTCTCCCTGACGCCCTCAAAGCTCGCTATGTCCTTTATGCGTTCAGCGTGAGCGGCAGTGAATAGTGAACAGTGAATAATGAACAGAAAAAAACAAAAAATAAGAGTTTTTTTTATTTT
>JBBILM010000073.1:0-10202 GCA_037444915.1 Nitrospirota bacterium
AACCAACGACCCACGCCTTAAAAGGGCGTTGCTCTACCAGCTGAGCTAGCGGCCCTACCGGCGAATTAAAAATTCAAGTTAATAATTTACACCTAAAATCAGGTTTTTGTCAACGCTTTTTGTTTAGTGAAGGGCAGAAGTCCGCCGTTAAGGATCAGTTCTTTTTCCCTTTCATTAAGATTTGAGACTGCTTCAAAGGTTTTGCCCTGCGTCAGGTTTTCTATTTTATATGTCTGACTGCCTTTAATTGTCGCCTTTACATCTTTTATCAAAAGCCTGTCTCCCTGTGCAATGTTTTCATAGTCATCTTCTGATTTGAAAAGCAGGGGAAGAACCCCGAAGTTTAAGAGGTTAGACCTGTGAATGCGGGCAAAGGATTTCGCGATGACTGCCTGAAGTCCGAGATGCATTGGGGCTATTGCCGCGTGTTCACGGGATGAGCCCTGTCCGTAATTTTCGCCTCCGATGATTATGCATCCTCCTTTGCCTTTTGCATCGAGAGCGCGCCTGCTGAATGTTTTGTCGATGTTTTCAAAGACAAAGTCAGAGATGGCCGGTATGTTGGATCTGAAAGGGAGCACCTTTGAGCCGGCAGGCATTATGTCATCGGTCGTGATATTGCTTCCGAGTTTGAGAAGCACTTCTGCCTCTATGTTGTCCTTAAAAGGCTCTTTGACCGGCACTTCTTTTATGTTCGGGCCTTTGATTATCACGATGTTCGCGGTGTCCTGTTTTGGATGGATAATGAGATTGTCGTTTATCAGGAATTTCTCCGGCTCATTAACTGATTCTATGTCAAGTCCCGCGTCGCGAGGATCTGCGATTTCTCCTTTTACTGCCATCACAGCGCAGGCAACCGGATTGGTAAGATATACGAATGCGTCTTTTGTGCCTGATCTTCCGAGGAAATTCCTGTTATATGACCTTATTGAAATATGGCCTGAGCCTGGCGCTCCTCCCATGCCTATGCATGGCCCGCATGAGGCCTCAAGGATGCGCGCGCCAGCAGCGATCATGTCTGCGATAAGCCCCTCCCTTGAGAGCATTTCATAGACCTGTTTTGAGCCGGGATTTATGAGCAGGTTTACATGCTCTAAAATGGTCTTTCCGCGGAGTATGGAGGCCACGGTTTTCATTGCCTGATAGGATGAGTTTGTGCAGCTTCCTATGCACACCTGATTCACTGTTTTTCCGGCGATTTCCCTTATTGCAACCACATTGTCAGGACTGTGGGGCTGGGCTATCATTGGCTCGACAGAACCGAGGTCGAGTTCGATGACATCAGAGTAAACAGCGTCATCATCAGCCTTTAATTGAATCCAGTCTTTTTCCCTGCCTTCTGCCCTGAGAAAGGAAAGGGTGTTTTCATCGCTCGGAAATATCGATGTTGTAGCGCCAAGTTCAGCCCCCATGTTTGTTATGGTTGCCCGCTCAGTGACGTTCAGGTCTTTGACTCCATCGCCGCCGTATTCTATTATTTTGCCAACACCACCTTTAACTGTGAGAGTCTTCAGCAGGGTAAGTATTACATCCATTGCAGTGACCCACGGCCGATTCAATTTCCCGGAAAGCCTGACGAGCACTACCCTCGGCATATTAAGCTCAAATGGAGCGCCAGCCATTACAGTTGCTGCCTCAAGGCCTCCGACGCCGATGGCTATCATTCCCATTCCGCCTCCGGTAGGGGTGTGGCTGTCTGTGCCAAGGGCTATTTTGCCGGGCGCCGCAAACCTTTCAAGATGCACCTGATGGCAGATGCCGTTTCCGGGCTTTGAGAAATAAGCGCCGAATTTGGCGGCAGATGTCTGCAAAAAGACGTGGTCATCCGCGTTCATGAAATTTGACTGAAGCATGTTGTGATCCACGTATGAGACCGCAAGAGGCACCTTTACCCTGTCTATGCCAATGGCTTCAAATTCGAGCCATGTCATTGTCCCTGTGGCATCCTGTGTATAGACCTGATCAACTTTTAATCCTATGAGACTGTCGGGTTTCAGTTCGCCGTGGACTTTTTTTGATTCAAATATTTTTTCTACTATGTTTTTGCCCATTATGACCCCTTTAATTTTAATTATTGTTATGCAGCGGAAATGCGGGTTTCCCTTTGTTATACTTTGACTTTGCAGACATTATTATGTTAAAAAAACATGTAAAAAATCAAACTCCAAGGGTGTATTTATGAATTATTTTCAGTATAAAAACAACGAGCTTTACGCAGAGGATGTGCCTGTAAGCAGGCTGGTTGCTGAATTTGGAACACCGTTATATATATACAGCTATAATACACTGCTTAGGCACTTCAGGGCTTATGAGGACGCCTTTAACGGTTATCCGCATATTGTCTGCTTTGCGTTAAAGGCAAATTCCAACTCGGCCATATTAAAGCTTTTTGCAAAGAGCGGAAGCGGAGCTGATGTTGTTTCAGGAGGCGAGCTTTTCAGGGCATTAAAGGCAGGAATCCCTGCTAAGAAAATTGTTTACGCAGGTGTTGGCAAAACAGAGGAAGAGATAAAATATGCCCTTAAATCAAAGATTCTTATGTTCAATGTGGAGTCAGGCGATGAGTTGAGGGAGATAGACAGGATAGCAGGTGAAATGAAGCTGAAGGCGCCTGTTGCGCTGCGTATAAATCCAGACATAGACGCTAAGACTCATCCGTATATAACGACCGGAATGAAAAAGCACAAATTCGGGATACAGATAGAAGACGCCCTCGAATATTACAAGCTTGCAAATACCCTTAAAAATATCAGTGTAGTGGGCATACATAAGCATATAGGCTCTCAGCTTACCGAAATATCGCCTTTTGTCGATGCTTTAAAAAGGCTTTTAGTGCTAATTGATGAACTTAATGCCCAGGGCATAAAGATAGACAATCTGGACATAGGCGGAGGACTCGGAATTACTTACAGGAATGAAACCCCGCCAAATCCATCCCAGCTTGCCAGAAATATACTGCCCCTGCTTAAAGGCAGGCAGATGAACGTTATTCTTGAACCGGGCAGGTCTATTGTCGGTAACGCGGGAATGCTCGTCACAAAGACTTTGTATATCAAAGAGGGCGTTGAAAAGAAGTTCGTTATCGTTGACGCTGGAATGAATGATCTTGTGAGGCCGTCGCTTTATGACGCCTATCATCATATCCAGCCATTAAAAAAGAACCGCAGGGATAAGATATTGGCTGACATTGTCGGGCCAATATGCGAATCAGGGGATTTTATCGCAAAAAACAGGGAGATCGGGGCTGTTAAAAAGGGCGAATATCTCGCGGTTATGAGCGCAGGTGCGTATGGTTTCAGTATGTCATCCAATTACAACAGCCGTCCCAGGGTAGCAGAGGTGATGGTAAAAGGAAAAAAATACGCGCTGGCAAGGAAGAGGGAGACGTTTAATGACCTTATCAGGGGAGAGTCGGTTCCGGAGTTTATTTGATGAGATTATCGTTCACTAAAATGCACGGCCTCGGAAACGATTTTATTGTGATAGACTGCATAAAGCAGGCAGAGGCCGGAAAACTGCCTTTTGGAGAGATAAGCCAGAAGCTTTGCGACAGGAGATTCGGCATAGGCGCTGATCAGATACTGCTGCTTTATACTTCGGAGGCGGCTGACTTTAAGATGAAGATATTCAATGCTGACGGAGGAGAGGTGGAGATGTGCGGCAACGGAATCAGATGTCTTGCAAGATATATATGGGACAGGAAAATTTCGGATAAGGATGTCCTTGAAATCGAAACGCTTGCCGGTATAATAAGACCCATGAAGGAAGGCGATATGGTCAAGGTTGACATGGGCGAGCCTGTATTTGAGGCTGAAAGGATTCCTGTAAATATTTCATTGAATACAGATACAAAATATCATATAATTGATTATCCGCTCTTTGTAATAGACAGGGAATTTAAGCTGACGTTTGTTTCCATGGGCAATCCCCATGCAGTAATTTTTCTGGACGAGGATATCGCGGATTTTGAGGTCGAAAAATATGGCGCTGAAATAGAGAAAAATGCTATATTTCCAAAGAGGACTAATGTGGAGTTTGTTAACGTGAAAAACAGGTCTGAAGTAAACATGAGGGTTTGGGAAAGAGGCGCGGGCGAAACAATGGCATGCGGGACAGGAGCCTCGGCTGTTGGAGTTGCATCTGCCTTAAAAGATATGACAGATAAAAAAGCCGCAATTCATCTTCGCGGCGGAGACCTTGTTATTGAGTGGACTGAAAATAATCATGTGTATATGACAGGGCCTGCCGAAGAAGTGTTTGAAGGAATATTTTATTTTAGGGGGTGATTTATGAAGGAAAAGAGGGAATCAGAAAGACGACCATATTCTAACCCTGTTACCTGCTCGGTGAGCGTGTTTGACGTGCGGAAGATCGAGCATATGGTGCTTAAGTGCACAGGCTCTGACATAAGCGACAGGGGCATAGGGTTAAAGGCAGATTATCCTCTGGAGCCCGGCCATGTTATCAGATTCGGCAATGATATGAATGATAAGATTGGCGTTGTCAGGTGGAGCACTAAACATGAAAACAGGTTCAGGGTTGGAATAAGATTCGTATAAGTTAAGCGCTTAGGAGGATAGAATGATCAAGGGATCTATAGTAGCAATTGTCACCCCGTTTAAGAATGGCAAATTCGATGAAAACGCGTACGGGGACCTCATTGAATGGCATATAAGTCAGGGAACCCACGGGATAGTGCCCTGCGGCACAACAGGAGAGGCCTCAACCCTCGATTATGACGAGCATTACAGGGTTATAGAGGTTGCTGTAAAGACCGCCAACAAGCGCATACCCGTTATTGCCGGAACAGGCGCCAATTCAACGGACGAGGCCATAACCATAACTAAAAAGGCCAAAGAATTGGGCGCTGATGCCGCATTGATGGTTACTCCGTATTACAATAAACCTACGCAGGAGGGTCTTTACAGGCACTACAAAGCGGTTACAGAGGCCGTAGATATACCTATAGTTCTTTATAATGTGCCGGGAAGGACTGCCGTAAACATGCTCCCTTCAACAGTGGCGCGGCTCGCTGAATTCAAGAATATCGTTGCCACAAAAGAAGCCACAGGAGACATGAAACAGGTGAGTGAACTGATAAGGCTTTGCGGAGACAGGATAGCCGTGATTTCAGGCGATGACTTTACTACATTGCCTTTGCTCGCGCTCGGCGGCAAGGGAGCGATTTCCGTGACTGCCAATATTGTACCCAAGGATATGGCTGATATGTTTAATGCGTGGGAAAAAGGTGATATTGCCACTGCAAGGCAGCTGCATTATAAAGTGGAACCTCTGAACGCTGCCATGTTTATTGAAACTAATCCGATACCTGTAAAGACAGCCCTCGTGTTTATGGGAAGGATTGCCGAAGAAATGAAACTGCCTCTCTGTGAAATGCTGCCTGCCAATAAAGAGAAGCTCAGGGCAGTTTTAAAGGATGCGGGACTTATTTAAGGGGTTGGCGATTAGAGTCTGGCGGTTAGTATTTGTCGCAGCATTGTTATCATGTTTATTTTTGCCAATCTCTAATTACCAATCCCCAATCCCTGCGCATGCCCAGCCGCCTTCACCATTTGCAGTTGAAAAGCTTGTCGGCCAGAACGCGCCTGATTTTAACTTAAAGGATATAAACGGAGAGCAGGTATCTCTGTCTTCATTTAAGGGAAAGGTTGTGCTGCTTAACTTCTGGGCAACGTGGTGCCCGCCTTGCAAGGAAGAGCTGCCCGCGCTTAACAGGCTCCAGCAGGCTCTAAAGAACAAAGGGTTTGTCGTTATAGCTGTTTCAACAGACAGGTCTGCTTCGGACGCAAGGGAGTTTATCAGAAAAAATCCCGCGAATTTCATCATTGCTTTAGACAGCAATCTCGATGTGTCAAAGAACCTTTACAAGGTCTTCATGATACCTTCGACATTTCTTATAGATAAAAGAGGGATTATTGTTAAAAGGTATTTTGGCGTGCAGGACTGGGCAGGCAAAGAGATGCTTAAGGAAATAGAGGTGCTGCTGTAAGATTAATATAAATGGCAGGCCACATATCCTCTGTCTGACTCTTTCAGTTCAGGCGCTATCTTATCGCATACATCTATTTTTTTAGGGCACCTTGGATGGAATGGACAGCCTTCAGGCAGGTCAACAGGGCTCGGAACATCGCCGGTATCTCCTTTCTGTTTAAGGGATTCGTCAACAACTCCGGCTTCTTCGCTTCTGAACCTTATCTTTGGAGCTGATGACAGCAATAATTCCGTATAAGGATGCCTGGGCGATTTGAATAAGTCTTCTGTATCCGCTTTTTCAACTATCCTGCCGAGATACATAACAGCAACCTCATCACTGAAGTAGCGGACGACCTTCAGGTCATGACTTATAAATACGAATGATATGGAGGTTTTCCTTTTTTTAATGTCCTGAAACAGATTGAGTATCTGGGCCTGTATCGAGACATCAAGGGCAGAAAGAGGCTCGTCAGCAACTATGAGTTCAGGAGAAAGACTTAATGCCCTTGCTATGCAAATGCGCTGGCGCTGGCCTCCGCTGAATTCATGCGGATATTTGTTCATTGCGTCCGCGCTTAAGCCCACATCATCCAGAAGGCGCTCAATGTTTGGCCTGATTTCCTTTTTTGGAACCAGTTTGTGTATCTTGAAGGGCTCTGAAAGGGCGTCTATAATCCTCATCCTCGGATTTAACGATGAAAAAGGGTCCTGAAAAACTATCTGTACGGATTTTCTGAAGTCTTTAAGTTTATCGCTTTTAATGTGCGAAATGTCCTTGCCCTTGAAAAATATCCTGCCGCTGTCAAGCTGGAGCAGTTTGAGGATTAGCCTCGCGACAGTAGATTTTCCGCATCCGCTTTCCCCGACTATCGCAAAGACGCTGTCTTTTTTAACGCTGAAGCTGACATTATCGACAGCCCTGAGCCATTTATTTGGTTTTCCAAAACCGGTTTTAACCTGAAAATATTTCTTAATGTTCTCGACATTTAATAATGGCTCTGAAATAGCTGATGTTATTGTGGATGCCTGATTTTTATTGTTTAAATCGCTATTCATGACTCCTTACTCCCGCTTATCCTTATGCATCTGACAAAATGATTTCCGGAGATATTTTCGAGCCGTGGTTCAGCGATTCTGCATTCATCGATTGCAAGATGACATCTGTCAGAGAACTTGCATCCCTCTGGGAAAAGCTCTGGCGCCGGAACAAAGCCCTGTATAGGCTTCAGGGGTACGCCCCTATCTGTTGGCAGCGACTCCAAAAGACCTGTAGTGTATGGATGAAGGGGATTCTTAAATAGTTCATCCACATCAGCAAGTTCCATAATCCTGCCCGCGTACATGATTGCGACCCTGTCTGCCTGTTCGGATATGATGCTGAGGTCATGGGTTATAAGCAGGATTGCCATATTGCGGTCTTGCCTCAATCCCTGAAGAAGTTCGAGTATCCGCGCCTGTATTGTGACGTCAAGGGCAGTTGTGGGCTCATCCGCGATTAATAAGGAGGGGTTGCAGGCTATGGCCATTGCTATCATGACCCTCTGTCTCATGCCTCCGGACATCTGGTGCGGATAATCTTTAATCCTTAACTCAGGAGACGGTATTTTTACGGATCTTAACAGCTCCACTGTTTTGTTCATCGCGTCTGTTTTTGAGATGTCAAAGTGCGCTGTTAAGGCCTCTGCTATCTGGCAACCTACTGAAAGCACAGGATTAAGGGATGTCATGGGCTCCTGAAATATCATTGATATATCTTTGCCCCTTATCCCGCGCATCTCTTCATTATCGAGAGCGAGCAAATTTTTGCTGTTAAAGAGTATTTCGCCTTTTGCAACAGCGATGTCAGGAAGGATTCTCAAGATTGATAAGGCTGTAAGGCTTTTTCCGCAGCCGCTTTCACCGACAAGGCCGAAGACCTCGGACCTTTTGATGTCAAAGTTAAGGTCTGATACAACGCTTATTAAACTTTTACCGTGTTTGAATGATATTGAAAGATTGTTCGCATTGAGAATAACAGACATATATGAGCATGATAAAGTTTTAGAAGCAGGGTTGTCAATCAAAAAATATGTTCATACCTGCGAGGTCAAAAACATGATTAATTGATTAATAAATATTATTATAAATTTGCTAAAATTATAAAACGTGGAAAAGATAATGCTAATCGGGTTAGGGGGCTTTGTTGGTTCAGTGCTCCGGCATCTTGTCAGCAGTGGGGCGCAGTTATTGGCCAGAAGCCTTTCATTTCCATACGGCACACTGACAGTTAACCTGATAGGCAGTTTTTTTATAGGCGCGTTGGTGTATCTTTCTGAAAATAAGGGTTTTTTTACGGATTCTTCAAGGGCTTTTTTGTTTGTGGGCGTATTGGGAGGGTTTACGACTTTTTCTGCTTTTTCTAATGAAACCTTTAACCTGTTTCGTATTGGCAAGGTGGCGCTGGCTTTTCTTAACATCACAGGACAGGTGATGCTGTGCCTGGGTTCTGTATGGCTGGGAAGGATATGCGCTCAGTGGGCTTGGCGTTAGGCGGGATTATTACTGTTGATGATAAGCGAGTTGGATGAGGTTTTATTATTTGATGCATGGTAATTCCTGATTAGATATAACAGTAACCGGCATTTATAGTTCACGGTAAGGCTTGAAATTAAAAGACGGCCATTATTTAGGCATTTAATGACACAGATTCTGAAGATTAATAAATATAAACCCCAGCTTTCAAAAATAAAAAAAGCAGCCGAAATAATTAAAAAAGGCGGCATTGTCGCGTTTCCAACAGAAACAGTATACGGATTGGGCGCTGACGCGTTTAATGTTGAAGCCATTAAAAAGATTTTCATTGCCAAAAAGAGGCCGCTGGATAACCCGTTGATTGTTCATGTGGCAGACAGGTCAGACGTCAAAGTGCTTGCAGCTCATTTGAACTCTAATGCTCGCCTGCTAATGGATAGATTTTGGCCCGGGCCTTTAACCATAATCCTGAAGAAAAAAAAATCCGTTCCTGATGAGGTTACAGCGCACTCCATGACAGTTGCTGTTCGTATGCCTGCCAGCAACATTGCTTTAAGTTTGATAAGGGAATCAGGCGTGCCTCTCGTTGCACCTTCAGCAAATCTCTCGACAAGGCCGAGTCCGACATCTGCAAATGATGTAATATCTGATTTATCCGGCAGAGTGGATATGATAATAGACGGCGGCGCCTGTGATATAGGTATTGAATCGACTGTAATTGATATGACTGTATCGCCTCCTGTTATATTGCGCTGCGGCGGCCTGCCTGCTGAGGCAATAGAGTCTGTTATAGGAAGGGTTAAGTTCATCAGCGCTGCCATGACAAAAAAAGGAGGCCCTGTTAAGTCACCGGGCATGAAATACAGACATTATGCGCCAAATGCAGTATTGATACTGGCAGAAGATTCTGATGATTATAGGCAGAAGATACAGGACATCATTGATAATGCTGTAAAAGAAGGAAAAAAAGTGGGTGTTTTAACCTTTGACAGTTCAAGTGTCTATAAAAATTGCATCAAGAAATTCGCCGGTTCTAATAGCCGGACCGTCGCGCGGAACCTGTTTGGAATACTAAGATGGTTTGACGCAAAGGGCGTTGATTTAATAATCTCTGAGTCTTATCCCGAAAAAACAGGCCTGGGAGCCGGCATTAGAGAGAGACTAAAAAAGGCGGCAACTCCAAAATACCAGTGAACCAGAATAGCGCATTTATATGAGGGCATGAACAGCTAAGAGTCAATACAATGCGTATTTTTTTTAAACTATCCAGTATATCTATTGTTAAACCTATATTCGGCAGTTGACAGAACTGTCTTTCGCTCTAAACGCCCTTTTTCTGCCGTTCTAAGCTCATTTCACTACAGCCGTGAAACTCACCCTTTGGGTTCGGACACTCACGGCTGCTTAACGCTCCATTTCTCTAAGTACGGCAACGAAAAAAGGGCGATGCCGCTCAATTCAGCCCTGTCCAACTGCTGTTTTTAGGTTAAACATTCTATTTGAATATGTTGCGAGAGCGCACCTCTGCAATATGTCGAGCTAAAGCCTTTTATCTGTCCATGCCACTATAATCTTATGACATAATTGCATTTTTATAGTCAGGTATCAGCAGTCCCCCCTTTTTTTTTGCAAAACTGCAAATAAATCAGGTCATTTTGCAGCAATGCGAAAATCTCCAGACAGATTTCCTTTAAATA
>JBBILM010000074.1:0-10188 GCA_037444915.1 Nitrospirota bacterium
ACAGACTTTTCGAGAATTTCATTGCATGAGCAATTATATAAGTCGTCATGTATAAATAACTGCAATTTTTCTTGGGGTATCGCAAACAAGACCTTTTCAGGCATCTATGCCTGCTCAACAAAAGGGTTAGAATAACAAATTATTGACTGAAGAGGAGGGTGTTTTTATGGACGCTATTGAATGCATTAAAACACGTTTTAGCGCAAGGAAATTTTTGGCAGAGCCTGTGCCAAAGGATACGCTCGTTAATGTTATTGACACCGCCCGATGGAGCCCGTCATACAAAAACAGCCAGCCATGGGAAGCTGTAATAGTGTCAGGTGCAAAAAAAGAGGCATTGTCAGCCCATCTTGTCGAGCTTCTTGAAAAGGGGGAAAAACCTGCGCCTGACATCCCTGAGCCTTTTGCATGGCCTGCTGAGGTTGACAGAAGGATATCAGAGCACATGAGAAAAAGGAGCGAAGTGTTCGGGATTGATTTAAGCGATCCAGCGGTAATAAAGAAGGCCAAAATGGCGAATTTCAGGTTTTACGGCGCGCCCTACGGTATTTTTCTTTTTCAGGATGCATCGCTTCCACTGTGGTCACTGTTTGACATGGGGCTTTTTGCGCAAAGCCTCATGCTCGCGGCTCACGCGCACGGGCTTGGAACTGTGCCGCAGGCGTTTCTTACAGATTATTCGTCAGAAATTAAAAGGTTTTTACATATACCTGAGTCAAAAAGGATTGTGCTTGGCTTGTCTATCGGCTATCCTGATCTGACTGACAAAGCCAACAGCTACAGAAGCACCAGAACAGAAACTGATCTCCTGTTCAGATGGATAGAGTAGACCTTAACCCGAAAACTGCACTTGCGTCATGAGATTAGAGCGGCATGGGCAGATAAATACCCAAATCCAGCGGATAAGAGTCTGTCATTCCGAGTAGAGCGAGGAATCTTTCTGAAACAACCCCCTCAATCCCCCTTTGGTAAGGGGAAATAAGAAAGATTCTGGACAAGCCAGAATGACGGCACAAGGAAACCCCACAGCAGAGACTGTGGGGTATTGAAAAATAAAAAATACCGGCCTGATTCATTGGATTGTTTCTATAAATCGCGAATTATGGAATAGGGAAGGTTTAACAATTTCTATGCGCAATTAGGCTATAATAATAAACTATGAATGAAACTAAACCAATAAGGGTCAGGTTTGCACCGAGCCCGACCGGACATCTCCACATCGGCGGCGCAAGGACAGCCTTGTTTAACTGGCTGTTTGCGAGAAAATACGGAGGCTCTTTTATTCTAAGGATTGAAGACACTGATACAAGCCGTTCAACAGATGAGTACATCGAAGCCATAATAGACGGCATGAAATGGTTGAAGCTTGACTGGGATGACGGGCCGTACAGACAGACAGCGAGGTTTGATATTTACAGGGACTATGTGCAGAAACTGTTGAACGAAGGCAAGGCCTATTACTGCTGCTGCACCCATGAGGAACTCGAACAAAGAAGACAGGAAGCTGTGGCAGCCGGAAGGCCCCAAAAATACGATGGCAGATGCAGAGGCGTGGAAGGAGAAAAACCGGACAGGCCGGCCGCGATCAGATTCAAAATGCTTCAGGAAGGATACACAGTAGTAAAAGACCTTATAAAGGGGCATGTGGAGTTTGAAAACAGTCAGCTCGAAGACCTGATAATATTGCGTTCTGATGGGGCGCCCACATACAACTTTGTTGTTGTTGTGGACGATATTGATATGAAAATCAGCCATATTATAAGGGGAGATGATCATCTGAATAACACTCCCAAGCAGATACAGATATACAAGGCGTTTGGATGGGAGCCGCCCGCATTCGCGCATTTGCCCATGATTCTGGGCTCTGATAAAGCGAGACTGAGCAAGCGGCATGGCGCGACATCGGTAATGGCGTACAAAGAAATGGGATATCTGCCGGACGCGCTTGTGAATTATCTTGTAAGGCTGGGCTGGTCATACGGGGATCAGGAAGTATTTACGCGCGAGGATCTCATAAAGTATTTTTCTCTCGAAAATGTGGGCAAGTCTGCCGCTGTATTTAATCCGGAAAAACTTTTATGGCTGAATAGCCAATATATTATCTCTTCGGAACCATCAGCCCTTGCCGAGGCTGTTATGCCTTTTTTGTTAAAAGACGGAGTGGTTTCCGAGTCAGCGGCTGTTGATATGCAATGGCTTTCAAAGGCGGTCAGGTCTTTGCAGGAAAGGGCAAGGACTCTCATAGAACTCGCGTCCTCATTGAAGTATTACATAAGCGAGCAAGTCGAAATTGACAAAAAAGCGGCTGAGAAGTTTTTGAAGCAGGAGAACATAGGGCTTCTGAGTGAACTGAGGGATATGTTATTGCCTCTGGAGGCCTTTTTTGCCTCTGATATTGAAAAGGCTTTCATGGCTGTAGTAGAAAAACATGGACTCAAGATGGGCAACTTAGCCCAGCCTGTCAGGGTTGTCCTTACAGGAAGCACAGCGAGTCCGGGCATATTTGAAGTTATGGAGATACTCGGCAAGGAAAAGGTTTTAAAGAGGCTCTCAAGGGTTATAGAGGGAGAATAGTGTTTTTATGTTAAAATAAACCAGCCGAAGTGGCGGAATTGGCAGACGCGCTAGGTTCAGGGTCTAGTAGTCGCAAGGCTGTGCGGGTTCGACTCCCGCCTTCGGCATTTTTCAGTCATCTATGCCTGCTCACCAGAAGGGTTAACCGCCAGTTTTTTGCTTCACTATCTTTGCCCATTCATCCTTTAAGGTTGCTGTGCGGTTGAATACAGGCCTTTCCGGAGTGAAATCACTTGAATCAGCGCAGAAGTAGCCCATCCTCTCAAACTGATAGACGCTGCCCGGAGATGCGTTTTTTAACGAGGGCTCGATGCGGCAGGACTTTAGCGCCTCAAGTGATTGAGGGTTAAGATAATCTTTAAAATCCCTGCCTTCTTCAACATCATCAGGATTTTCTTTTATGAAAAGATGGCCATAAAGCCTCATCTCCGCCTCAATCGAATGAGGGGCTGAAACCCAGTGCAGCGTAGCCTTGACCTTTCTTTTGTCAGGGGCGTCGCCTCCCCTTGTAGCTGGGTCGTACGTGCAGTGAATCTCCGCAACCTCGCCGGTCTCCTTGTCTTTTACAACGTCAACGCATTTTACGAAATACGCGTACCTAAGGCGAACCTCGCGTCCAGGCGCAAGACGGAAAAACTGCTTTGGCGGGTCTTCCATAAAATCGTCTCTCTCTATATATAGATGTCTAGAAAATGGAACCTTTCGTGTTCCGGCATCGGCATCCTCTGGATTATTAACCGCGTCCAGATATTCATCGTCACCTTCAGGATAGTTGATAATAACTACCTTAAGAGGCCTGAGAACACCCATTACACGCGGCGCGTGCTTATTAAGATGCTCCCGCACGCAGTACTCAAGAAGCGCTATATCAACGAGGCTCTCCTTTTTCCCAACGCCTATGCGGTCGCAGAAATTGCGTATCGCCTCGGGCGTATAACCCCTTCTTCTCATGCCGGCAAGGGTCGGCATGCGCGGGTCATTCCAGCCTGAAACATGACCGTCATTCACCAGTTTGAGAAGCTTTCGTTTGCTTATCACAGTATGGCTTAAATTAAGCCGCGCGAATTCAATTTGCTGCGGGTGAAAGATATTCAACTGTTCCAAAAACCAGTCATATAAAGGACGGTGGTCTTCATACTCCATTGTGCAAATAGAGTGCGTGATGCCTTCCAAGGAATCGGATATCGGGTGCGCGAAGTCATACATGGGATACAGGCACCATTTGTCTCCTGTTCTGTGATGCGATTCCTTTTTAATTCTGTAAAGCACCGGATCCCGCATGTTTATATTTCCCGAAGCCATGTCTATTTTTGCCCTTAAAACGCGGGAGCCGTCTTCAAACTCTCCTGAGCGCATGCGGTGTAGCAGAGCAAGGTTCTCTTCAACAGAACGGCTGCGGAACGGGCTTTCCTTGCCCGGCTCTGTCAGAGTTCCCCTGTACTGCCTTATTTCCTCTGAATTCAGGTCGCATACATAGGCCTTGCCCGTCTTAACGAGTTCAACAGCGAATTCATAGAGCCGCTCAAAATAATCGGACGCGTAATAGAGTCTGTCTTCCCAGTCAAAACCGAGCCATTTGACGTCATTCATTATCGAGTCGACATATTCCTGTTCTTCCTTGCTCGGGTTTGTGTCGTCAAATCTGAGATTGCATTTGCCATTGAATTCCGAGGCAAGGCCGAAATTAAGGCAGATGGATTTCGCGTGTCCGATGTGCAGGTAGCCGTTTGGTTCGGGCGGGAAGCGGGTTATTACCTTGCCGCTGTTTTTCCCGGCCTTCACATCCCCGGCAATCATGCTTCGTATGAAATTAGGCGTAGGTGAAAAAGATTCGTTATTTGACATAGAAAATACAGACCTTTTTAATGAAAAGTATAATCTATTTTATCTGTTTTGTTCCACGCTCAGAAGATTCATCGAGGATTTTTCTTATCATCCTTAAAAGATCATCAGGGCTTACGGGTTTATAAATAAAGTTCATATCAGTGCTGATAATGCCTTTTTTCTGCATCATATCCATTGGATAACCGCTCGAAAATATTGTCTTTACTTGGGGGTTTATTTTAAATATCTCGTCATAAGCCTCTTTGCCGCTTTTTTTTGGCATTATTACATCAAATAAAATAAGGTCTATCTTATCCTTATTTGACAAATACTTATTTACAGCTTCCTCTCCATTTGCTGCTTCTATTACGGTATAGCCAGATCCCCTGAGAACCTCTCCAATAAGAGAGCGTACGGATTCTTCATCTTCTGCTATAAGAACAGTCTCTGTGCCGCGCGGGGGAGGAACATATGCCACTTTTTCTTTTTCCGCGAGCGCTATTTTAATCATCGGGATATAAATGTTAAATGTTGTGCCTTTCCCGGGCTCGCTATAGCAGGTTATGTGGCCTTTATGCTGCTCTACAATGCCGTAAACTATCGAGAGCCCCAGTCCTGTGCCTTTGCCAGCCTCTTTTGTAGTAAAAAAAGGCTCGAACAATCTTTGCTGTATTTTCTCGTCCATTCCTATGCCTGTATCAGTAACGGATATTACAGCGTACTGGCCGGGCTGTCCGAATCCATGAGCGTTTACAAAATCATCGTCAATGACAATAGAATTGGTTTGTATGCTTAATATTCCGCCTTCAGGCATCGCGTCCCTCGCATTGGTCGAAAGGTTCAGCAGCATCTGCTCTATCCGTCCCCAGTCAATCATCGCAGGTAAAGCGTCTGGTTTTAATGAAATCCTGAGTTCTATGTCTTCTCCTATGACCCGTGAAAGTATTTTATTAATGCCTGTTATAATCTCATTTATATCTGTGGGCTTATAGTCAAGGACACTGCTGCGGCTGACGCACAGGAGGCTTCTTGATAAAAGCGCGGCCTTATCAGCAGCGGCAAGTATCTCCTTCATGTAGTGCTTGTGAGGGTTGTCTTGGGCAAGCTCGTTTTGCATCAAGCTGCCGTAACCCATTATTACATTGAGCATATTGTTGAAATCATGGGCAATGCCGCTTGCGAGCCTGCCAATGGCTTCCATCTTTTGAGATTGCCTTAATTGGGATTCGAGTTTTTTCTGGGATGTTATATCCTTCGCAAAATGCGCGATTCCCATAGGTTCGCCTTCATCGTCATAAACCGGAGATGCCGAGACCCATAAGGTCTTATTCAGATTTTCGTGCCTTATTTCAGCAAAATGAGTGTGCCTGTCCTTGATAGACATTGGCACTGGGCAGCCTTCGCAAGGCTCTTTGCCCTCGCGAAATAATTCATAGCAGAGTTTGCCTGTTATGTCGCCGTGTTTTGTTTCAAAAAAGTCCCTCGCTGCCTTGTTCGCCCTTATTATCCGCATATCCATATCGAGCAGCGTTACAATATCTCCCACAGCGTCAAAGGTTCTTTCCCATTCCTGACGCGCCTTTTTTGCCTCATCTTCTGCCATGCGTCTTTGGGTGATGTCCCTTATTATTATCGCGTATGAAACCGCTTCCGCTTTTTCATTAAGAGCAGAAAAAGCAGAGGCATCCACGTATAACTTGCTGCCGTTTTTTGCATAAGCCTCTAACAGGTGATGATAATAACCGTATTTTCGGAGCGTGTCCATTATCTCTGAAAAGGCCTCCTGCCCGAGAAAAAGTGAAGCTGGCCTGTCTTTTAACTCATCTTCAGAATGTCCAAAGATAATCTTTTGCGCGGGATTTATTTGTTTAATAAGGCCTTCTGTTGAAAGAATACAAATTGCCTCTTTCGTGTAGTAAAAGATATTCTTGTACTGTTCGAGCTCCCTGACTTTTTCATCGAGCTTGCGCGATACGCTGAAGTCATACATGCCCATAATCTCGCAAGGCGCTTCCACTATGTTCTCAGGCACATAGAGTTCTTTGTTCTCAGCCTGACCGATTACTTCTTTTATTATCCTGATAAATTCATCAGGTTCTACAGGCTTGGCAATGTATCTCGATGCTCCCAAACTCATCGCGAGTTTTTCATCAGCATCATCAAGGTAGGTAGCTGTATAAAATATAAAGGGTATTTCTTTTAGTGACGGGTCGCGTTTAATTTCATGGCAAAGCTTGAATCCGTCCATTACAGGCATGAGTATATCTGATATTATCATGTCAGGCACGGACTTTCTTGCCTTTTCAAGGGCTTCCTGTCCATTGACGGCAATCTCAACCGCGTAGCCGGAGCTTTTCAGGCTTTTCTCCAATATAAGCCTCGAATTCTGATCATCGTCAACAACCAGTATTTTCATGAAATCCCCCTAACTGATATTTTATCATGTTTTTCCGATATTTATCGGAATTCGCATTGAAAAGGCGCTTCCCTCACCCAGCCTGCTTTCAACGTGTATTTCTCCCCCGAGCAACTCATTTGCGGCCTTTTATTTCAGTTGCACGCTTGCATATGGTTTTTATAAAAAATTAGCAATATTCAGGCCAGTAAATAAGTTTATCATTAATAATTGCATAATTCCATATTTAATGACCAAAAATAGAGATAGAAAGTTGTTATTTCGAGCAAAGTGAGAAATCTCGTCGTTTAACTCAAAGATTCCTCACACCCGTTAGGTGTTCGGAATGACAGATAATTCTATTGGCTTGCAGGTCTATGTCTATCTTTCGCTAATGACTTATGAGAACCAGCAGGCAGTTTTTACCCTGCAATCGAATAAAAAAGGCATCAACTGCGGTATTAGTGTTTACTCTTCAGCCTGTTCAGCAGGTTCAGGCGGGGAATAAGGTATGTTTTTCATGAATTCTATCCATATTGGAAGAGCTGCCTGAGAGCCGGTTTCCTTGGCGCCAATGGGTTTATGGTTATCCCTTCCCACCCATACCCCAACTACCAGATTGTCGTCAAACCCTATAAACCACGCGTCAGAATAGTCGTTGGTTGTGCCGGTCTTGCCATATACAGCCCTCTGAAGCGCCTTTGCCTTTTGAGCTGTTCCTGTATCGACCACTGCTTTTAAAAGCTCCTTCAAGTCATATACTGTTTCTTCTGAAATAACGTCATCCAGAGACGGAAATTTTTCCTCAAGAAGCATGCCATCCCTGCCAGTGACTTTTTCGTACGACATTGGTGCAATCTTTCTTCCGGTCGAAAATGCGGCATATGCAGCAGTCAGTTCAAGCAGTGTGACATCTGAGGCACCAAGCGAGGTCGGCAAATACGGGGCGAGACTGCTTTTAATGCCGAGATTTTTTGCGGTGTTGATTATGTTTTCGATGCCCAGATTATAGGCAAGTCTTACAGTCACAGTATTAAGAGAGAGGGCGAGCGCGGTTTTAAGCGTGACATTTCCCCTGTACTCATTGTCATAATTTTTAGGCGACCATTTCGTGCCAGGCCTTGAGCCCTGAAAAGACAGAGGGGCATCAAGCATGGTGTCATCCGCTGACATCCCGTTTTCGAGTGCCGCAAGATAAACAAAAGGCTTAAACGCAGAGCCGGGCTGCCTGAGGGCCATTGTCGCCCTGTTAAACTGTGTCTCCCAGAAATCGGTTCCGCCAACCATTGCCTTTATATGTCCATTGTGCGGGTCAATAGCGATTAAGGCTGCCTGAACGCCTGTCCTTTTCCTGCTTTCGAGATTTTTTATCCCGTGGAAAACTGCTTTTTCCGCGATTTGTTGCATATTGTGGTCAATCGTGGAATGTATCCTGAGTCCTGATGTGTATATCCTGTCCCCGTATTTTGCCTCAAGCTGCTGCCTCAGGAACTCGACAAAATAAGGGGCTTCATATTTTCTCAGGTGCGGCTTTAAAGGCAGAGGCTCGGCATTCGATTTTTCGTATTCCTCCTTGGAAATATAGCCGTTTTCGAGCATTTTCTTCAAAGCTATCTGCCGTCTCGATAGCGCCTTTTCAGGACTTTTAAATGGGGAATACATGGCAGGCGCCTTTGGCAACCCGGCAAGCAGGGCTGTTTCCGCTGTCTGTAAATCATTTACACTCTTTCCGAAATAGGTTTGTGCTGCTGCCTCAATCCCGTAAGCCCGCGCGCCAAAATACGCCTGATTGAGGTACATGCCCAGTATCTCATCTTTTGTGTACCGCTTTTCTATCTGAGTGGCTATGATAGCCTCCTTTATCTTCCTTGATATGCTTTTTTCTGGTTTCAAAAAGAGCATTTTCGCGAGCTGCTGGGTTATTGTGCTTCCGCCCTCGACTATATTTTGAGCCTTTATATTTCTGTAAAAAGCGCGGAGAATGCCTATGACATCGATGCCCGGATGTGAATAAAACCTTTGATCCTCGATAGCTATAAATGCCTTTTTTACGCCTGATGGGATATTGTAATGGTGAACGTAATTCCTTCTCTCCAGATAAAACTCCGCAAGAACCTTGTTGTCAGAGGAATAAACAAATGATGACTCCACAGGCTTATAGGCCTCGAGGCTCCTGACCTCTGGCAGGTCCGAAACTGTCCAGTACAGAAAGCCGGACAGGGCGCCAGCGATTATAGAAAATATGAAAATCACGGAAAATCCGATCCATTTAACAGAAGGCATATGACATTATAACTTATCTTCCTCCTGCTTTAATCTATTGTTTTTATCGTAAGATTCCTCCTAACGTCCCTTTCGCAAAGGGAGGAATTCCCTTTTTTTTCAAAGAGGGAGTTGAGATTATTTTGGACACATATGTGATAAAATAAAATATAAAAAAACTTTAGAAAGTGAGGATGGATTATGGGAAGCACTTTGACGATAAAAAAGGATTTATCCAAAAGACTGGAAAATGTGGCAAGGGTTACTAAACAATCAAAGTCATCTTTGGCCAATCAGGCAATTGATGAGTTCCTGACAGTTCAGGAATGGCATATTCAGGCGATTAATGAAGGCATCAGAGCGGCGGAATCGGGGGATGTTGTGAGTCATGAGAAAGCCCTTAGTGAACTAAAACGCTGGGGCCAACATGCATCTTGAATGGGCAGGTCCTGCTCTCAAAGACCTGATAGATGCCGGTGATTTTATTGCTTCAGAAAATCCACAGGCAGCAAGAAGAATGTCTGAAAGGGTGAATGAGGCGGTGGAATATCTGCTGGATCATCCAAACATGGGCAGGCCGGGCCGTGTACATGGGACAAGAGAACTCGTAGTGTCAGGCACACCATTCATAGTTGTATATCGCATAAAGATGCCGTCTATTCAGATATTAAGAGTGCTTCATCATGCCAGAACGTGGCCTCAGTTATAAATCCCTCACAAATGTAGTGCAGAAAATTCTGTTGAAGCTGATGTTTAAATGTCTCATGATTTCAGATGAATTTTCCCCAACCGTCCTTTCGCAATGGGAGGAATTCCCTTTTTTTTCAAAGAGGGGAATTATAAGTATTCCCACTTTAGCAAATGGGGGGGAGGGACTTTTAAGGTGAACCGAATTTATTGACAGTGAATTTATTGTTTGATAATATTTGGATATATTTGGCGTGCCGGTTTTAGGTGGAATCTCTTTATCAGCATCCTTGTTTTACCTTCTCGAACACGCAATGACAGACTGTGCCAAGTGCGGATTGAGCATATTGGGGATGTCTTGCCCCTGATGCAAAATGCGATAAAATCTCCCCTTATTTGATGGAGGCCATTTTGAAAATTCTGATTGTTGATGATGATGCAGATTC
>JBBILM010000075.1:0-10130 GCA_037444915.1 Nitrospirota bacterium
TCATTTCGAGCAAAGCGAGAAATCCTGTCATTTACCTTAAAGATTCCTCATACCCTTCTGGTATTCGGAATGACAAGCAAATCAAGGTGTTACAAGTCTATGTCTATTTTTCGGATATAGGAGCTCGGGTTGGAAGCATTTAGGGGCGAAAATATAAAAAACAGGGACTATTCACCAGCAGGCTCAAACCAGTTATGCTTTGCACCAAATGTAGAGTGGCAGTTATATGCACAGCCAATAGGATAAACATCCAGTAAATTGAGATTAGGCAGGCCTATCTTTCCATACAGGTCGTTTTCCTGGCCAGCGTAATGATTATATTGCATCTCATCGTATATCCATCCCTGCGCGGTATTTGAGCCATGGACATTGTGGCAGGTCAGGCAGTGGGTAAGAGAATAGACATTGTCTCTATATTTCCAGGCTCCGCGGTTATCCCAGTAGTCATATTCCTGCAGATGATAAAAGTGAAGATTATAATAGGTGCCCGGCTCTCTCCAGCCATCCTGATCATCATAAAACTTTGCTGAACCATCATATCTGTCTTTAAACCTTGTAATAGTTGACGGAATATAATAAGGAGGAGTAATTCCTGACCCCCACAGATGATTATTATCATATTTGCTGCCAGCTTTAACGCCGAGTATATCTTCCTTTCTTTTACCCGGATAATTTGAGTGGCAGTTAAAGCAAAGCTCATAAGCATATTCATTGGCTGTTTTGTAAGAAATGCCTTCGGATTCCCTGGTGGTCGGAAGGGTCAGGTTTTTTGAAAGAAGCCCAACATAATCAGAGCCGTGTCCATTTGAGTGGCATCCTGTATTCGGGCTTCCTGTGCCAAGGCATGTTAACCCTGTCTGTTTGTGCCCAAACGTTTTGTTCCAGTTGTTTTTAATAGCCGCACTGCCCCTGAAACTCATTCTGTTATATGAAACCTCAACCTTAACATAATCGAGATAAAAGGTTACGGCTGTTCCGCTGTCGCCGCGGCGCGCCCCTATTTTTACTTTAAAAACATCGTCCATGAAATCAGCACGGCTCCATGACCGGCAGGAGGTAATGTCAAAAGAAACAACAGTATCTGAAGCAGGCTTTGCTGAATTTGTCCTGGCAGTTGTAGGGCAGTCAGTTCCATAAACATTGGCCTGAGCACGAAGTGTGGCTGTAGATGTGGTTGATGTAACCCTGTATTCAGCAATGATTTTGACACGGTCAATTATTGAATCCTGCGGAATTGCGCCATTCAAACCAAAACCCATCCAATGACTTACAACAGTTGAATTTAATGCAGGAGCTGCAGTGGCATAAATACTGTCATCTGCATAAGCATTCTGAGGGTTGGTCCAGCCAATAGTAACAGGCTCGTTGCCTGACGGAAGCCGTGAACTGGAGAAAGAGCTTGTCGTGCCTAATGTTCTGGAGTCTGAAAACGGGCTCATATTGCCATTTGCTCCATCAGAATCATGGCAGCTCAGGCAATGGGCCTCGGCTGTAACAGGAGATAAAGGGTTGTAATTATAAACAGTCCCGGTGTCAGCATCTTTAAGCTTTATTATCCCTGTGCCATGTTGTGATACATCATGACAGACAACGCAATCCGAATTATTTACAGTTCCAAAGGCATTATAAATGTGATGAGATTTTTTTATAAAATCGCCTCCTGTTCCAGTGCCGTCGCCATTGCTGTCAGCAATCTGCCTTCTGCTGCCTCTTTGGCGTTTATGGCATGTTATGCAATTATTTACGTCCGCAGGCAATGGCTGAAACCCGGCTGAATGAAGGTGACAATCAGCGCAATTAGGGGTTAAAGCGTGAGCAGCAACTTCCGTATTGCTGAAGGTGTTATAGTTTGTTAAAGAGTGGCAGGCTTCGCAGACCCTTGAGGAAGCATCTCTTGGAGCATCCGTGTCATCACCCAAAAGTCCTTCTGCTCCAAAAGATCCGGAAAGCCTCCTGAAGTCGATATTAACAACAGGAGTTCCGGATGTAGCCCAGTCAGAGCCATCGGGTGTTGTAATGTTTTCTCTTATCAGATATATATTGCTTGTTCCATGCGTTGTATGGCATGTCGTGCAAACAAACTCTCCATATTTTCCGCCTTCAATACCCCAGCCAAGCGGCGTCCATTTGTCAGAACCAGTATTAATGCTGTTGTGGCTTTTTATGGCATCGGAATTTCCCGGAGAACTTTTTTCAGTCTTGTGGCAGGCATGGCATATCTCGGCTCTGTAACGCTTTAAAACCGAGCCGTCATCAGGCAAGCCTTGAGATATGCCTGTTTCAGGAGATAGCAATGTAATAGCGCCGACTGAAACAAATATCAAAACAAGGGACAACGCGAAGAGCGAAAATTTTTTCATGAGAGTACCTTTTTAATAAATTAATTTCTGAAACTATATTACCGTACTTTTTAGTATAAATATATAATAATGCTATAAATTAATACTTGTAGCAAGTAATATACCATCATACTTAATATATTGTCTTTACGTGCACGGCGAAAGGCATTCGTAAAATACGCTTTTTACTGCCACTATTATATGCTTTATTTACGGCCATCAATAATGTGGCGATATAAAACCATTTATCTGCCCGTGCTACTATAAATTATCCCATTATACCTGTTTTAGGGTTAAACTATGCGCCAAATAACACTATGAAATTGCGCTGTTTTACCCACAGGTGGGTTAAAATACTCAATCCCCAAAATGCATTTAACCCTTCTGCTATGCTTGCTATATCAAGCGCCAATTGTTTTGCGGGCTAACAGACAGGGTATTTACCCATGCTTAATTCTGCGCAGAATGCGTTTATATCTGAAAATTCTTTTTCAAAGATGCGCCTGACTGGTTTGTTTATTTCATTCATTCTTCTGCCCCGTTCAAGCAAGACCTGTGCTGCTGCCATTTGCGGCTGATCAATTGGGGAGCCTATCCTGCTTAAAAGCAGCACATATATCTCCTTAATGCCGCTTATGTTTTCGTATATTTCTTTTGCAAGTTTATGCGCCAAAAAATTATATATCTTTCCAACATGGCTTACCGGATTCTTTCCAGCAGCAGCTTCTGTGCCCATTGGCCTGTTTATTGATATTAAACCATTTACCCTGTTTCCCCTTCCGACCTGGCCTGAGTCTGCGTCTTCCGCTGATGTGCCCAATAAACTGAGATAAATGCCGCCAAGCCCGCGCCCCTTTTCATCAAGGGTGTTATAATGAACCGCTATATTGCTGAATTCATTAAAATGGCTTAAAAAACCGGTCATATTATCGTAGATGGACTGTTTTTTTTCGAAATAATCCTTTTCCGACTTTATATGAGCTGCTAAAAGAGGCATCGCAACTGTTATGTCAAGCATCTTTCCATTTCTCAGCCCCATAATCTTTATATCCTCTCCAGTCTCAGGATGTCTTTTTTTAAAACCCTTTGAATTCAAATATTTTTCAGTCTCAAGGACAATCTTTTCAGCAGGACTCAAGGGATAATATCCAACTGCCGCAGACGTGTCATTGGCAGCCCGAACATTTCCCCTTCTTTCAAATATGTCTGACAACTCTTCTGAGCCTGGCGCAAGAACCACCCTGTATTTGAGATGTTTTTCAGGGTCAACAAACCTCAGGTTTGCCCCAATCCACTTTTTGGCTGCGTCAATAGCTATGTCAGGAACAGGTATTTTTTTGCTCCCTGCCTTAAATGTTGCCCTGTCGCCTATAATCAGTTCCATGGGTCTGATAACCTTGCCACTGCCGAATCCTTTCCGGACAGTTCCGGCCGCAAGCAGTCCCTTGTCAATATTGTGATGAAGTATTGTGCCGAACTCTTTCAGGTATGCCCTGGATAATTCAACGGATATGGCTTCCATAATGGAATCGCACATAAAATCAGGATGACCGGTGCCTTTTCTCTCGATAATTTCAACACGGCGGTCAGAAACAGATTTGCCATTAAGTGACTCGATTATTATCATAATCAAAGTCTATCATATTTTTTGGCGCTTCCTTTAGATTTTTCCACAGGATATTTTTTTTCATTCTTTTTGATCTTCTCTTCAATGGCAGCAGGCAGGTCTATTTTAAGGTCATGGCTCAAAAGCAAAAGATAAATGGCGATGTCAGCAATTTCTTCCTTAATATTATCGAGCCCTGCGCTGTCTGAAAGATAGGTCTTTATCATTTCATCTGATTTCCATTGAAATTCCTCGAGAAGTTCCGCTGATTCAAGGGCAATTGATATTGCGAGGTCCTTTGGATTATGGAACTGCTCCCAATCGCGCTCTTTTCGGAAAACTAAAAGGCGGGCAAGAAGGTTATCTAATTTTTCGTTCATTCACTTGTCCTGTCAATCGCAAAATCCGAACTCAGGCATTTTTTTGGTGGAAAATTATTTATATATCAATTTATAATAGGCAGTTTATAACAATAGTTTTTTAAAAAGCAATCCGGAGGTTTTATATGCTGCTTAAAGGCCATGTCTGGCGATTTGGAGATGACATAGATACAGACGCGATAATACCCGCGAGATATCTTAATACATCCGACCCCCATGAACTCGCAAAACATGTTATGGAGGATGCTGACAAGGGATTTCCTGACAAGGTAAAAAAAGGGGACATAATAGTTGCTGGCAAGAATTTCGGCTGTGGTTCTTCAAGGGAGCACGCGCCGATTGCTATAAAGGCAGCCGGTATTCAGGCTGTTATAGCAAGCAGTTTCGCGAGGATTTTTTACCGGAATTCTTTCAATATAGGTCTTCCCATATTTGAGTCTTCCGAGGCATCTGAGAAGATTAAGGAAGGAGATACGGTTGTGATTGACGCTGACAGCGGCATTATCAGCAATCTCTCAACAGGAGAACAATATACTGCCAAGCCAATACCTTCTTTTATGCAGGAGCTTATAGCAGAAGGCGGACTGATTGAGTGGACAAAGAAAAAACTTAAAGGAGTTGCGGCATGAGCAAGTCATATAACATAGCAGTGATTCCCGGAGACGGCACAGGGCCGGAGGTGGTGGCTGAGGGGATCAAGGTTCTGAATGCGGCAGCATCGAGGTTTGGCTTTACATTAAATCTTAATTATTACGATTTTGGCGGAGACAGATATTTAAAAACAGGTGAAACGCTCCCGGATGGCGCAATAGAAGAGCTGAAGAAATATGACTCAATATATCTCGGGGCTATCGGTCATCCTGACGTGAAACCCGGGATACTCGAGAAACAGATATTATTAAGGCTCAGATTCGAGCTTGACCAGTATATAAATCTCAGGCCGGTAAGGCTCTATCCCGGAATTGACTGCCCATTGAAGGATAAAGGCCCGAATGATATTGATTTTGTTGTTGTGAGGGAAAATACCGAGGGGTTGTACGCGGGCGCGGGCGGTGTCCTTAAAAAAGGAACACCTGATGAAGTGGCTGTTCAGGAGTCCATAAACACGAGAAAAGGCGTTGAAAGATGCATAAGATATGCCTTTGAATACTGCAAAAAGAGAAATAAGATGAATAAGCTTACGCTCTGCGGAAAAACAAATGTCCTTACTTTCGCGTTTGACCTTTGGGAAAGGACATTTTATGAGGTCGCAAAGGAGTATCCTGATATAAAGGTTGATTACGCGCATGTTGACGCGATAACCATGTGGTTCGTAAAAAACCCGGAATGGTTTGATGTAATAGTGACGGACAATATGTTCGGTGATATTATTACAGACCTGGGCGCAATGATACAGGGGGGCATGGGAATTGCCGCTGGCGGGAATATTAATCCCAAAGGCGTATCAATGTTCGAACCTATCGGCGGTTCAGCTCCAAAGTATAAGGGACAGAATGTGATAAATCCATTGGCGGCTATATGCGCGGCAGGCATGATGCTGGAGCATCTTGGAGAGGACATCGCGGGCAGGACTATAGAAAAGGCGGTCATGGAAGTGACAGGCAGGCATCTAAAAAGCCTTGCCGCAGGGAAAATGGGATATTCAACCACAGAGACCGGAGATTTGGTAGTCAGGTATTTAACAGAAATATAAGGAGTAACAGAGATGCTTAAGAAAAAAGAAAAATATGTGGTGGCAGTAGTTGGCGCGACAGGCGCGGTTGGCAATGAAATGATAGCCGTGCTCGAGGAAAGAAAGTTCCCTGTAGAAAAACTGAGACTATTTGCGTCAGAAAAATCTGAGGGAAAAACACTCAAATTTGAGGGCAATGACATACCTGTTGAGACATTAAATGAGGATTCCTTCAAGGGAATTGATATAGCCCTGTTTTCTGCCGGGGGTGAAAGATCAAAGATATGGGCGCCGATTGCCGCAAAGTCCGGATGCGTTGTTGTTGATAATTCCAGCCAGTGGAGGATGGATCCCGGGGTTCCCCTCGTTGTTCCTGAAGTAAATCCGCATGATCTGAAATGGCACAAGGGCATAATTGCCAATCCAAACTGCTCTACCATACAAATGGTTGTAGCATTAAAACCAATACACGACGCTGCGAAAATAAAAAGGGTTGTCGTGACCACCTTTCAATCCGTCTCTGGAACAGGCAAAAAGGCGATGGATGAGCTCCTTGAGCAGACAGGAGATATTTTAAATTTCAGGGACGTCAAATGCAATATATATCCGCATCAGATAGCGTTTAACGCGCTGCCGCATATTGATAAGTTTCTCGAAAACGGCTATACAAAAGAAGAGATTAAGATGGTCGAGGAGACCAAGAAAATAATGGGTGACAGCTCCATTAAAGTAACAGCTACAACCGTGAGAGTGCCTGTATTCAGAGGGCATTCCGAAGCGCTTAACATAGAGACAGAGAAAAAGATAACTCCCAATGAGGTGAGGTCGGTTCTCGCAAAATCACCCGGAATAACCCTCTTTGACGCGCCAGAAAAGAATGTTTATCCAATGCCAATCGATGCCGCTGGAAAGGATGACGTTTATGTTGGAAGAGTCAGAGAGGATGAATCTATTGAAAATGGCATAAATATGTGGATAGCAGCAGATAATCTCAGAAAGGGAGCTGCATTAAACGCAGTGCAAATAGCAGAGAAGCTTATAGAGGAATAGAGGCAGGGCATTGGGACAGCAGTTCTTTACTGCTGATCTTCTGCTCTAAAGAGCTACTGTTCTGAAAATATTGGAGGTGAGCCATGTCAGCAGAAAGAAACTATTTTTTTACCTCTGAATCCGTAACAGAGGGACACCCTGATAAGATTGCCGACCAGATATCTGACGCGATTCTGGATGCAATTATAAGCAAGGATCCTGTTTCGAGGGTTGCTTGCGAGACTTTGGTAACAACAGGTCTTGCTTTTGTGGCAGGCGAAATAACAACATCATGCTATGTGGATATTCCGGCTATTGTCAGGGAAACCATAAAGGATATTGGCTATACAAGGGCGAAATACGGGTTTGATTATGAGACATGCGCGGTCATAACCTCTATTCACGAACAGTCTTCTGATATTGCAATGGGCGTAGATCCCGGAGGCGCGGGTGATCAGGGATTGATGTTTGGGTTTGCCTGCAATGAGACAGAGGAACTTATGCCTATGCCAATAATGCTTGCCCAGAAACTCGCCATGAGACTTACAGAGGTGAGGAAAAAAGATATACTAAGTTATATAAGGCCTGACGGTAAATCTCAGGTGACCGTCGAATATAAGGACGGCAAGCCTGTAAGGGTTGACACTATAGTAATATCCTCCCAGCACAGTCCTGATATTACATTAAAGGAAATGAGGGAAGACATAATCGAAAAGGTTATAAAACCTGTTGTGCCTACTGAACTCATAGATGAAGAAAATATTACATACCATATAAATCCGACAGGCAGATTCGTCATAGGCGGTCCCATGGGAGACACCGGGCTTACCGGCAGAAAGATTATCGTAGACACATACGGCGGTGTTGGAAGTCACGGAGGCGGCTGTTTTTCAGGAAAAGATCCCACAAAAGTGGACAGGTCAGGGTCTTACATGTCGCGTTATATAGCAAAGAATCTTGTGGCAGCCGGAATTGCCGACAGAATTGAGGTGCAGATAGCGTATGCGATAGGCATTCCCGATCCTGTATCAATATTTGTCGACACATTTAACACGGCAAAGATAGATAATTCGAAAATCATCTCATTGATAAAAAAGAATTTTGATCTTAAGCCAAAGGCCATAATAGAGCAGCTTGACCTTAGAAGGCCTATATACAAAAAGACCGCTGCTTACGGCCATTTTGGCAGAAATGATGAAGACTTCACATGGGAGAGGACGGATAAGGCGGATTCATTGAGAAAAGAAGCAGGGCTGTAAGAAGTAAACAGCGAAATACTGAGTAATATTCGCTTTAATAATTGGAGGATCGATGGTCAAACATGATATTAAAGATATTGGGCTGGCAAAAAAAGGCAAATTACGCATAGAATGGGCGGCCAAGGAAATGCCGGTTTTAAACGATATTAGCAGGAGATTCCAGAAGGAAAAACCTCTGAAGGGGATAAGAATTACAGCCTGCCTTCACGTTACAACAGAAACAGCTAATCTTATGGAAACCCTTAAGGCAGGCGGTGCAGAGGTTGCGCTTTGCGCTTCAAATCCGCTCAGTACTCAGGATGATGTCGCAGCCTCTCTTGTAAAGAATTCAGCCATATCTGTTTTTGCGATTAAGGGTGAAGACACCAAGACTTATTACAGGCATATAAAGGATTCATTGTTGCTGAAGCCGCAGATAACAATGGATGACGGAGCTGACGTTGTATCAACACTCCATAAATCCGAAAGAGCCTTATTAAAAAATATCATCGGCGGCACAGAGGAAACAACAACAGGCGTCATAAGACTGAAGGCCATGGCAGCAGACGGCGCCCTTGAATATCCTATAATAGCCGTAAACGACGCTTACACAAAGCACCTTTTTGACAACAGGTACGGGACAGGCCAGAGCACGATGGATGGAATCATAAGGGCTACAAACAGGCTGGTTGCGGGCGCTGTCTTTGTTGTATGCGGCTATGGATGGTGCGGCAGGGGAACGGCTATGAGGGCAAAGGGTCATGGCGCAAAGGTTATAATAACGGAAATTGATCCGCTAAAGGCATTAGAAGCCACTATGGATGGCTATGAAGTGATGCCCGTAAAGGATGCCGCAAAAATCGGGGATATATTTGTAACTGCAACGGGAAATATAAATGTCATATCAAAAGAATGCTTCCCTTTGATGAAAGACGGAGCAATAGTATGCAATACAGGACATTTCAATGTGGAAATAGATATTGAGAGCCTTATGAAGATATCAAAATCAAAAAGAATCATGCGTGAGTATGTGGAGGAGTTTACCCTCAAAAATGGAAAGAGGATTTATCTGCTTGGAGAAGGAAGGCTGATAAACCTTGCTGCTGCAGAAGGCCATCCATCGGCTGTTATGGATATGAGTTTCGCGAATCAGGCTTTGTGCGCCGAGTTTATGGTCAAAAATGCGAAAAAGCTCGAGAAAAAGGTCTACAGCGTACCCGAAGATATAGACAAAGAAATAGCACGGCTTAAACTAAAGGCAATGGGTATAAAAATTGATGTCCTTACAAAAGAGCAGAAAAAATACCTCCAGAGCTGGGAGATGGGCACATAAGGCGGATAAGACCTCAAAACTCAGGGGATGAACTCTATTTTTTCGGCAGATGAACTTATTACAAATATCCGCTGATTATTGCCGTCCTTATCAGCCGGGAAAATAAAGAAGCCGTGCCTGTCAGGAGAGTAGCCCTGCGTGTACCCTATAATTACTTCTCCGTCTGAAAATCTCACCTGTATTTTTCTTCCGCCGCCCGGTATAACGCAGTTATAAGTATAATTGTAGCTGTTGTCTCCGGTAAGGTCTTTAACGAAAAATACGGCTTTCAGCTCATCCGTGTTTATGCTGATGACTTCTCCGGTCAGCAGTTGCAAATGGAAGTTTTTTTTGGTAGGGAAAAAATCAGATGTCCTGCCTTTTTTTACATTGCCGTCTTTGAACCTTACCACTACTTTATTGGGCTCCATTCATCTCCCCCATCGCGTAATCCGCAGGATGCAGCATTTAAAAATATTTTACCAGAAAATTCAGAAATTGCTCAAAAAATTTGTTTCATGCCAAAAAAATGCAATTGATGCTTGCTCAATAGA
>JBBILM010000076.1:0-10083 GCA_037444915.1 Nitrospirota bacterium
CTGTCTCCACACCCTTTGGGGGGAATCCGTCAATCACGCCTATGATACCATTTCCCTGCTCTGTTGAAGCAACAATTACCTCTAAAGGATTGGCTGTAGCACAATAAATCCTGCATACCTCAGGGCAGTTTTTTATCGGGTTAAGGACATTTATCGGGAATGCGTTTTTCAATAATATGCAGAATACATGGCCTGCGCCTATATCCTTGAGGTTTTCCACGCAGACTTTTATAAGATTATCGTCATTTCCTTCTGTTCTTATAAGGCATGGGCCTGATGCTTCCGTGAACCCTATGCCGAATTTAGCCTGCGGTGCGGTGGTAACTATTATTTCGTACAGGTCTTCAACTGTTTTGATAAAATGTGTTTGACCGAGAATAATATTGCAGCCTTCCGGAATATTTATCTTTACTTCTCTTGTTTGCATATTCCCTCCTGTTTCAGCAGGCAACGCTTTTATTGTAGCTTGCCCGCTGTTCTTTAGCGTCTGTGTTATAATTAATACAAAATTTTATCATAATTTGAAATTGAAAACTGGAACAATGAGAAAAAGAGCTATATGTTAGTTGCCGGAAATTCACTTGATAGGTTTTTTGTTTTATCTGCCGTTGTCTTGATATTGATGCTGACTGTCTTTACTTCAAACTTATGTTTCAGCGCAGAGATTGGCAATATCGATTTTAAATTAATTAACAATGAATTGTATGTTACAACTTCGATAAAACCTGACAAAAGACTCTCGGATGATCTGGACAATGGCATATCAAAGGAATTTCTTATATACGTTGATCTTTTCAGGGTGTGGAAAATATGGCCTGATGAATTTATAACAGGGAAAAAAATTAAGCGGATATTAAAAACAGATGCTATAAAGAGGCAGTATGCTGTAACGAGCATAGATGGAAATCTGCAAATAGAAAAAAATTTCAAGGACCTTGGAGCTATGACCTACTATGCATTTAATATAATTGATATAAAGTTGACAAATACGAGGGAAATTGAATCAGGCACTTATTTTGTGAAAGTTACCGTTGAATCAATCAGAAAAAAACTGCCGCCGGTTATAGGATATCTGCTTTTTTTTGTGCCTGAAAGAGAATTCAGAATATCTGCTGACTCAAATACTTTTCAGTTAAAACCCTGATGAAAATATTTAAACCATTAATAATCTTGTTCGTTCTTCTGGTCATTTTAATTTCTGTAACGCTTCTTGAACTTTACTTCATAAAAATGCCAGACGTGGACGTAAAGACCCGTTTCTTATTAATGGCTTTTCTGACCGTTAATGTTATGGCCCTTCTGACCCTGATTTTTTTCGCAGGGAAAAATATCTTCAAGCTCTACATGGAGAGGCATCAAAAAATATTGGGATACAGGTTCCGTACGAGACTTGTCACTATTTTTGTCGTGCTTACCCTGATACCTTCAGCTTTTTTGTTTCTTGCCGCAAGCGGGCTCGCAAATAATTACATCAACAAATTTTTCTCTCCTCAGATGAGGGAGACTTTCAACCTGTCAGTAGATCTTGCAAGGTCGTTTTATGATTTTCAAAGGGAGAGATTGCTGATTGCGGCAAGGGCCAAGGCTGAGACGCACGGGCAGAAATTAGGAACAGCAGGCGCTTATGCGGATGCCATTGAATTGGATGCTGATTTGAGTATCCGCATATACACCATGTTGCCTGATGATGCCTCTGATACCATTAAAGATGCGTTTAAAGGGGAAGAGGGCACAGAGGTTGTTTCTCGTGCCAACGGTGAAATCATAAGAGCGGCTGTCCCTCTTAATCGGGATTCGGGAACAGGCGTAGCTGTTGCTGAACTTGTTTTGCCAAGGGCGTTATCTGAGAGGACATTAAAGATAAAGGAGATCTATGAGGGTTATCTTGTGCTTGAAACATTTAAAGAGCCGTTAAGACTTAATTACATGCTTTTTCTCGGGTTTCTGACCCTTATAATTGTTTTTGCGGGAATATGGGTATCTTTAAAAATATCAAAGGGTATTACGCTGCCCATTCAGGCTCTTGCTATGGCCACAGAGCAGATCGCATCCGGTGACCTTAGCGCGCACGTTGATATGAAAAGCGAAGATGAGATCGGTCTTTTGATTGATTCATTTAATGAGATGGTCGGGCAATTAAAGGATAACAAGAACTCTCTTCAAAAGGCATATACTGAATCTGATAAAAGAAGGCTTTATCTCGAAAACATACTGCAGAATATCAATTCAGGTGTCATATTTCTTGATAATTACGGAAAGATTCTTACCATTAATAAGGCAGCGTGCAAAATACTGGATATGGATGAGGGCGGCATGATTGGCAGACATTATAAGGAATTTATCAGTAGAATCAATTCCGATGATTTACATAACTTTATCGCAGGTATAGAAGGAAGGCAGATAAGCATGATAAAAAAAGAGATTAAGGCCAATATAGGCGGCCGTAATCTTATGCTTAATGTTACCCTGACAGGTATAAGAGAAGATGACGAAGCCGGCTCGCTCGGCATGCTTGTTGTATTTGATGACCTTACTGACCTGATAAAGGCGCAGAAGGCAATCACATGGCAGGAGGTGGCGCGCAGGCTTGCTCATGAGATTAAAAACCCGCTCACACCTATAAAACTCTCTACAGAAAGACTGATGAAAAAATGGCAGAATAAAGACGATGACTTTGGACCTGTCCTCGAAAAATCGACTAAAACCATAATCTCGGAGGTCGAAAATCTCGGCAAGTTAGTTGATACATTTTCGAGATATGGTAAAATGCCGCAGATGAATAAAACTACTGTTAATATATATGAGATAATAGATGACGCTGTCAGTCTCTATAAAGGATTCAATGATGTTATGATAAATGTCGAATCTGCAGAAAATATGCCGTTAATAGAGATTGATAGGGAGCAGTTTAAAAGGGTATTTATAAATATTCTGGATAATGCTATAACAGCTATGAATGGCAAAGGAGTTATAGATATAACTTCGAGGGTAAATGCGAATAATATAATTGTTTCGATAGCAGACAGGGGCCCGGGAATAAAGGATGCTGATAAGGAAAAACTATTTTTACCGTATTTTTCCGGGCGCAGGGATGGCACAGGACTTGGCCTTGCTATAGTAAACAAAATCGTGATTGACCATGGTGGTCAGATAAGCGTGAGGGATAATAAACCTCACGGGGCGATTTTTAACATCGAAATACCGGCAGCGTGAATTTATTACCCAAATCCAGCGGATAAGAGTCTGTCATTCCGAGTAGAGCGAGGAATCTTGCCTTTTTTAAAGAAAGATTCTTCACGCCCTTTGGGTGTTCAGAATGACAAGCTGTATAAGGCATTAACAAATTTATCGCTGGATTTGGGTTATTATATTATTAAAATTTTTCTAAATCAGGAGTAAGTGATGTCAAAAGGCGCTGTTCTGATAGTTGACGATGAAGAAGGTATAAGGGAGAGCCTTTCCGGAATCCTGGAAGATGAGGGATATGAAGTTTTCACTGCCTCTTCTGGAGAAGAGGCGTTGTCTGTCGCAAAAGAACATTTGCCGGATATAGTTTTTCTGGATATATGGCTGCCGGATATTGACGGGCTTGAAATACTGCCCAACTTGAAGGGAGTTGATAATACCCTTCCGGTAATTATGATTTCAGGGCATGGGAATATCGAGATCGCTGTCAAGGCATTAAAACTCGGGGCATATGATTTTTTAGAAAAGCCTTTATCATTAGAAAAGGTGTTAATCGTTGCAAAAAGGGCTCTTGAGCACAAAACCCTCGAAAAAGAAAATATAAGTCTTAAGTCTCACATCAGCAGAAAATACAGACTTGTCGGAGATTCGGAAAAAATGCGTGTATTAGGACAGCAGGTTCATATAGCGGCCCAGAGCAGCAGCAGGGTCTTGATACTCGGAGAGAGCGGCACCGGCAAGGAGATTGTCGCGAGATTGTTGCATGAAGACAGTCCCCGCGCTTCAGGACCGTTTGTTGAACTGAATTGCGCGGCAATTCCTCATGAATTAATAGAGAGCGAGCTTTTCGGACATGAAAAGGGAGCGTTTACAGGCGCCACCGCAAGGAAACTCGGAAAGTTTGAACTTGCGGACAAAGGGACCCTGTTTCTGGATGAAATAGGAGACATGACTTTGCAGACCCAGGCAAAGGTTTTGAGAATCATAGAAACACAGACATTTCAAAGGGTTGGAGCGAGCAAAAATATAAAGGTTGATGTGCGCATAATCGCAGCCACTAACAAAGAAATTTCTGAGGAGGTTCAGAGGGGCAATTTCAGGGAAGACCTTTATTTCAGATTAAATGTTATTCCTATAAGAATTCCTCCGCTCAGGGAAAGAAAAGAGGATATACCCCTGCTTATAAATTATTTTATGGAAATGTTTTCCTATGAGTACGGCGTCAGGCCTAAAAATGTAGATAAGGATGTAATAGCCGCGTTTCAGGCGTATGAGTGGAGCGGCAATATAAGGGAGCTTAAGAACGCAGTAGAGAGACTGATGATAATGGTGCCGTCAAATACAGTAAAAAAAGCTGATATAGAAGCCCTTGGAATATTAGGGGTGCAGAGCAGGATGCTTCAGGCTGGCAGCAATTATTTTTCCTACAGGACACTTAAAGACGCCCGCGAAGCATTTGAAAAGGATTTTATTTCTATAAAGCTCGGCGAAAATGATTGGAATATATCCAGAACCTCTGAAGCCATTGATATTGAGAGAAGCAATCTTCATAAAAAAATTAAAGCGCTCGGGATATCGGAGGTGAAAAAGTGAAGCCTGTTATCGCTATCGTTGGAAGGCCTAACGCGGGCAAATCTACCCTGTTTAACCGTATGATAAGAACCGTCGATTCCTCCCCAAAATCCGCTGCGATAACAGAGAGTACGCCAGGTGTGACAAGGGACAGGAATTACGGGGATGCGGAATGGGAAGGAAGCAGATTTATTGTGGTTGATACAGGCGGTTTTTATGCAGAGGGGATACCCTTTGAAAATAAGGAGATAGCCCGTCAGGTAAAAGAGCAGGCGTTGTTTGCGATTGAAGACTCGGAATTAATTATTCACCTGCTTGACGCAAAAGAAGGTCTCAACCTTGCGGATAAGGAACTCGTTGAAATTTTAAGGAAGTCCGGCAAGAGTGTATTATGGGTTGCCAATAAAATAGACACGCATTCTAAAGAAGTGAAGTCCCTGGAATTTTACAGTTTGGGTATTCAGGAAATTATCCCCGTGTCTGCGATAACGGGTTACGGATTTGACGAACTTATGGACAAGATAGTTTCTGTTATTCCGCAGCCCGGGGCGGAACAGCCAGATGAAGCGAAGCTTCCGCGCATAGCAGTAGTCGGAAGACCTAATGTTGGCAAATCAACATTGATAAACTCGCTTTTGAGCAAACAAAGGCTTGTTGTGAGCCCCATCCCCGGCACAACAAGGGATTCGATTGATTCGGTCTGCACTTATTATGGAAAGAAGTACCTGCTGATTGATACAGCAGGAATTCGTAAAAAGGGACGCGACTACCCAATAGAAAGATTTTCGATAGTAAGGGCGATCAAGAGCATTGAAAGGGCTGACATTGTTCTGATGGTACTTGATGCAACCGACGGCATAGTGGATCAGGACCAGAAGATTGCCGGCATTGTTGAAGATTATGGAAAGAGTGTCATATTTCTGATAAATAAATGGGATATTATAGAGGAGCCAGAAACCGAGTATAAAAAGATAGTAAAAGAACTGAAGGCAAGGATGTGGTTTATGGACTACGCCCCTTACCTTACTATATCCGGCCTCGAAAAAAAGAGGATAACAAAGGTGTTTCCGTTGATAGACGAATTGATTACCGAACGGAAAAAGAGGGTGCCGACAAGTACGCTGAATAAGTTTTTTTCAGAGGCAATATCTTCAAAGCCGTTGCCCGCGTATAGAGGAAAAGAATTGAAATTCTTCTATATTACTCAGGTGGATATTATGCCGCCTACATTCAGATTATTTGTCAATTATGTCTCAGGCGTTAAAAAGCAGCACTTAAAATATATAGAAAAAGCTCTGAGGGAAGAGTTTTCGTTTAAGGGTACACCAATAAGAATTTATGCTAAGTCAAGATAAAATATGGTAAAATAACAACAATAGTCAAAATTTGAACCGATTAACGCTGACCGATAACTTTAAAATGGAGGAATAAACTATGCAGAAAATACTTGTTGCACACGATGGTTCCAAGTCTTCAGATAAGGCGTTGAAAAAAGCTGTGGAATTAGCGAATAATTTCAATGCTTCTCTCACTGTACTTTCTGTGATACCTGAACTTTATCTTACGGAGATTTCCGGAGCAGACCGAAACCGCATATTTGAGGCGCTTTCAAAGGAGACTACCGAGGCAATGGAGAAAATAAGGAAGTCTTTGTCCGGTAAATCCATGGAAATCAAAACATTGATAAGGCAGGGTGACCCTGCTGAGAAGATATTGGAGACTGCCCAGAAAATGAAGGCTGATTTGATTGTAACAGGCTCTCATGGCAGACACGGGACAAAAAAATTCCTCATAGGAAGCGTATCTTCAAAGATTGTTGATTACTCAAAATGTCCGGTGCTTGTGGTCAAATAGAAGAAACAAGCTGATAAACCTAAGATGATGCTTTAATTATTAGCTTTTTAGTTGTTGTCTTTAATGAAAATTTTTAGCGCATCTCTGTAAGTTATAGGGCTGAATCCAAAGCCTTTTTCAACGGATAGTCTATCGCAAATATTGTCTGATTGCAGTAGATCAAGCTGCTCTGCTGTAACAGTTGGTACCTTTTTCCCGAACACCCCTGCTATAGTGCTTGAGATGCCTGAAAAAGGCAGGCTAAGCTTAATAAACCCGGATGGTATATGTATTACAGTCTTGTTTATGCCAGATGCTTCCATTAACTGAGCAACAATATCATTCAGCGTAAGATGCTCGGGCCCGCCGAATTCATAAATACCTGATTTGATTTCGTCTTCTGATGGTGGCGCAAAAATTTTTAAAAAGCACTTTATCCAGTCTTCTATGTATATGGGCTGCATTTTTACATTTCCATCTCCTGGAATTGGCACAAGTGGTCCCAGATTTAAAAGACCTTTAAGTTTTTCAGTAAAGCCATCTCCTTTGCCGATAATTAGCGACGGCCTGAATATGGTATACCCAATCCCGCTTTTTATAATAATATTTTCCGCTTCTGCCTTGGTCTTGTAATACATTGAAGAAGAGGAAGAAGACGCGCCCAGAGCGCTCTGAAAAAATATATGCTTAACACCGGCTTTTTGGGCTTCATCCACGAGATTTCTTGTGCCTTCCACATGAATCCCTTCATATGTAGCGCTGCCTTTTTCCTCGAGTATACCAACCAAATGAACAACAACATCACATCCTTCAAGTTTACCCTTCAGACTTTCCCGGTCTGTAATATCGCCAATAGGAGCGTCATACCCGATTTTTTTGCATAACCCGGCTTTTTCAGTAGACCTTGCCAGACATCTCGCATCAATGCCTGCCTTGCTCATGGCATGGATAAGGTGTCTTCCAATAAAGCCTGTACTGCCTGCGATAAAAAATAACATTACAATAGTTCCTTTAAATTTTTAAGTGAAGCGAGTTCAATTTCCTTATGAAGGCTGTTGCCAAAGGCATCCATGGTAACTATCGCGGGAAAATCCTCTGCATTGAGCAGCCACATAGCCTCGGGCATGCCAAATTCCTCTATTTTCCATCCAATCAGCACATTTTTTATCCTGTCAGCGAGGTATACTGCTGCTCCGCTGATGGTGTGGAGGTAAACGCACCCGAATTCTTTCATTGCAGCGAGCGTCTTTTCTCCCATGCCGCCTTTTCCAATAATGCCTTTAATTCCATAGGTCTTTATAACATCTGATTCATATTCCTCGACACGCATGCTGGTGGTGGGGCCGGCTGATATGAGTTTGTAGCTGTCATCAATTTTTCTGATTATCGGGCCGCAGTGGTATATTATGCCCCCGTTTAGTTCAAAGGGTATCTCTGTTTTATCAGGTTTTTCATGATACAGGAGTTTGTGGATTTTATCCCTTCCTGTAAAAATCTGACCGTTAATCGATACTATATCACCAACTTTTAAGCTCAGCACATCATCTTTTGATAAAGGAGTATTCAGTATCCTGACTTTTGACTCCTGACTTCTGACTCCTGATTCATTTACCATATAAGCCTGCCCCTTCTGTTTGCCCAGCATGAAAAGGATATGTCCACAAAATAAGATGCTGGATGGCGATGAGCCGCAGCGATTTTTACGCCTATGGCAGTAGTTTTACCGCCGAAACCTGCTGTGCCTATTCCGAGAGAGTTAATGTCAGTCAGCGCAAGTGTTTCAAGATTGGAGATCATATCGTTGGGGTGTTTATCATAAAGACGCCTCATTAACTGTTTTTTGGAAAGGACTGTTACCTGATCCTTTGCGCCTCCTATAGCGACTCCTATCGTATACGGAGGGCATCCCCTGCCCTGTGCCTTATACACAGCATCGAGTATGCATTTTCTTATGCCGTCAAAATCCCTTTCAGCCTCGAATTCCGCTTCACTTTCTTTTAACACTGCGGAGGAAGCGGGTACTATATTTTGGTAGTCGAGTTTAGCCGGAAGTTTATATGTCTGGCCGAGGTTTTCACAGCCTCCGCCTTTTAACATGA
Source organism: Nitrospirota bacterium (assembly GCA_037444915.1). Classification (GTDB taxonomy): domain Bacteria; phylum Nitrospirota; class Thermodesulfovibrionia; order Thermodesulfovibrionales; family Dissulfurispiraceae; genus JBBILM01. The sequence continues at coordinate 8,691 of JBBILM010000076.1, forward strand.
GATCAACAGTAAGGGTCTGATCTTCTGTTTCTTCTATGTAAATAAGCGGAAAATAAGTTCCGACGTTATCGCCGGTGTTTTTTTCAGTTATTACATCCACTGCATTTGGCCGCAGGGGGATTTTGTTTGTGGCAATGCGTGTTGCATCAACAATAACATCCCTGATATGCTGATAACTTAATCCCTTCGGAATTTTTACATAAAATACTGGAAAGCCTGTATCCTGACAAACCGGCCTCGATGTAGCCCTTGCAACAGAGATGTTTTTCAGTATTATTTGCAGGGATTCTTTTGCGAGCGGCTCTGTTTCGTCTGAATATGTTTTCTTCAGGGCATCCTCTACATCACTCGGAATAGAAGTTGCGACCTTTTTATATAGCTCCACTATACCATCACGAAGTTTAAGCAAAGTTTAACCCCAAGTTATGAAATGTCCGCAGGTGAAAATACTATTTCATCCCTGAAAGATCTTATTAAATAAACGGTTTTTATAATTTCCGGATCTGTAATGTCTAAAAATGCGGCATCAAGTCCTGCTCCGGCAAGATAACAAAGGAACGCTGAATTTACCATTGATTTCAGGTTCTTGGGCATACCTGTTGAAACATTAGATATCCAGGCAACTGTGTTGATTGGCGGATCAACCATTGTGTTAAGAGCGAGTATGCATTCATGGGTATTTATCAGGTGCTCCTGTCCCATGCCTTTTCCCATGTGTACTACCGAAGGATCGGCAAAAAGACGATCGTTTGGTATATCAGCGGCATTCGCTTTTTCGATCAACCCTTCCAGAATCAGGAGTTTTGCCTCAATAGATGTTGGAACGCTGCCCTTCATCGCGCGTATGATAAGGCTTAAACCGAATCTGTGAACAAGGGAGAGTATTTCATCCTCGTTTTTTTCGTTAGCCGACAGATAGTTTATCAAAGGGGGTTCTTTGCACAAGGTGACAGCTTTTTTAATTGCCTCTGTATTTCTGGAATCAAGGCATAAAGGAAGGCCTGCTGCCTCCTGTACAACCTCGGCTGCAAGAGGCAGTGTCTCTTCATCGCCGATTCCGTCAGGCGAGCACTGAACAGAGATCATTTCAGCTCCCTTGTCGGCAAGCATCTTTGCGAGTGATGCGATTGTAGTTCTATCCTTTTTTTTAAGAGCGTCCATATAGATTTTGTTTCGTGTGTTGAGATTTTCTGCGATTATGAGCATAAGTCAACCTCCTTCTTTGTTGTATGAGAAAAGTATAACAGAAAGATATGGGTTTGGGAAGCGGTTTTCGGACAAACAATAGAATGCCTTTTTTATAAGATAAGTGTGTATAATATGCGGTCAGTTGATAAATTTGGCGCATCCGGTATTTTCATGGGTCTATACAAGATGTAGATGTTCCTATTGG
>JBBILM010000077.1:0-10033 GCA_037444915.1 Nitrospirota bacterium
ATATCGGCAATAAGATATTTATAAATGCAGGAAGCGTTGGAAAACCGAAGGATGGCGACTCAAGGACATGCGTATGCATTGTTGATATAACGCCAGATAATGTGAATACAGAGTTTCTAAGGATACCATATGATGTTGAGAAAGTAGCCTCTGCTGTTATAGAAAGCGGCCTACCCTCATATTTTTCAGAAAAACTGCGAATGGGCAAATAATCCAGCAATTCCCAGCATAAGATGATTTTTTCATTTAGATTTAACAGTTCGGTCATACTGCTGTAACAATGGAGTGGTATCCTCATTCTATGAGTACAGAAAAATTTGAGAATCTTATATTTGAACAATCAAATGATACTGCGATTCTAACCTTTAATGGCGACCTGACCACAGAGGATTGTGATAGACTCCGATCCGCCTTGATGAGGTCAATAGAAAACTCAGACCGTGTGGTGGTCAATTTTGAAAGGGCAATAAATGTTGATTCCATATGCCTACAGATTTTATGTATGACAAAGAGAATTTCAAGGAGATTAAAGAAGTGCATGATCCTGACCGGTAAATTCACAGCGGTCGTCAGACAAAGGCTTGAGTCCAACAGTTGTAGCTGTTTTTTGGATTGTGCATTTCTAAATAACAAAAGCTGCATTTTATCTGAGGTATCTAAGGAATATGGCTTGCAAACTGTTCCTGAAATTTAACCTCCGTTTCATTACCATGTAACATTTTTCCGTTAAGCTATTACAGGAAATTATTAAAAAGTTAAAGTCCATTTTGAGAGGGAGGTGAGATTATGTGTCCTAAGTTTAACAATGGCATATGTGATATTGCCGGCATAGAGCCCAAGTATGTTGGAGTGTGCATATGGGACTACTGTTATAAAAATGCCTGCGAAACCTGCAAGCTCTACATGGTTGAATGCCTCATAAATTATGAGGGCTTATTAAAGGCAGCATAAAAAATTAGAAAGTATAAACCCAAACAGATTATGGAGGTAGCATATAGATGATACCAGTACAGGACAATATTCTGTATATTGGAAAACTTATTACATCCAGCGAATGTGTACCTCCGTCTACTGCTGTCAGACATGTAGCCGATAGGTTTTTCAACTCGGCACACATGGATGCTGTAGCACTGGTCGAAGGCAGAGAACCTGTGGGGCTTGTCACAAGGAATAAACTCCTTTTCACATTGTTCAGGAGATATGGATTTGAGTTGTATGAAAGAAAGCCTATCATAACAATAGCCGATACAGGACCGCTTACAATATATGAGGGAGAAAGGCTTGATGTCGCCATAGATAAGGCACTGGATAGACCTGCTGAGGATATTTATGATGAGGTCATTGTTGTTGATGATAATTGGCACTATAAAGGACTTCTCTCTGTAAAGCAGATGGTGGTACAGCAGAGCAATGCCCTTGCAAACAGCGTCGTTCAAAAAGAAATGGCAAGTGAAAGGGCAATCAGTTGGTCGCATATCAATCCTGTATTCCGATCCACCGGGGCCGAGTATATCCTGTGCGCATCCGATTGTTCTTTGCTCTTGTCACAAAAAAGCTCCCAGCCTGATGCACTGCATACAGACGCTGAAAGTCCAGATATGCTCGATCCATCACATGGAATGCTCCCGGTTCCAGAATAAGCATGTCCAGAACGTTTATATCGTGCAACTTGCCGTCTGAAATATGGATAAAGTTGGGAATTGCTCCCCTGATGTCCAAAATGTGGCTGTAATGCTTTTCACTGGTGAACTGACTGTACCGGAGGCATTTGAAGAGGTAAAAACTGTTGTTACAGCAACAGCCAGTGTTTTTTTGGAGAACGCAATGAAGATCGGTACAGAAGCGGTTGCTACAGTAATGAAAGTTAAAATCCCAATTCTTGCACCTATCATTGACACAGCTAAGGTATGGGTGCAACGATATATACCACAAATTGCCAAGAAAACGGTTGAAACAGTTAAAGAATTTGGCAAAAAAGCCATTAACTGGATATTTGGGTAAATGCTTATGCCATCTACCACCGTCTATAAAATCTCCGATAAACTCTGCGCCACCTGCTCATACTGGAGCGGAGCAAGGGAGATACAGTTCGTGAACCTTAAGCCTCATTACATAAAAACTGCCTCCGGGCTTCAATCGTGTCTTGCGCAAAATGTCAAAAAAACCGCAGGCTCAACATGCCTTAAATGGAGGATGTGGGAAAAGATTGATTGAAATAAGCACAAAAAACCCTTATATTAAAATAGAGTAAATAAGAGAGGAAAAAATGACTAAAGAAAATGTGCTTTCGGTTTTAAGCTCTGTTGCAGAAGAATCACTCCGCAAATATAAAGCACAGATAAAGGGTATATTTGGTTCTGTTGCCAGAGGTGATGAATCAACTGAAAGCGATATTGACGTTCTCGTTGAATTTAAGGAAAATGCCGACCTTTTTGATTATGTCGGTTTATCAATCTTCCTTGAAGAAAAATTGCACAAGCGGGTAGATATTGTTCCGACTGACACGATCAGAACAGAAAACAGAAAGGCTATTCTGGAAGAAGCAGTCTACATATGATGAGAAATCCGGAACTTTATCTGAAGGACATTCTTGAGTCAATTGATCTTATTGAGCAGTTTGTTATTGGAATGGAACTGGATGATTTTAAGAAGGATATTAAAACTTCAGATGCAGTGATAAAACGGTTTGAAAATATCGGTGAGGCAACTAAAAATATTTCTGATGAGATCAGGGCCAAACATCCAGAGATTCCATGGAAGGAAATGGCGGGAATGAGGGACAAACTCGTTCATTTTTACTTCGGAGTCAAACATGAACTGGTCTGGACCGCAATAAAGAACAGAATTCCGGCGATGAAACCGCTGATTGCCAGCATCTTAAAAGAGATGCAGGAAAAGGCTAAAGAACAACAAGACCTGCCTGCCGAAAGGTAGGAATGCGCCACCTGCTCATACTGGAGCGGAGCAAGGGAGATACAGTTCGTGAACCTTAAGCCTCATTACATAAAAACTGCCTCCGGGCTTCAATCGTGTCTTGCGCAAAATGTCAAAAAAACCGCAGGCTCAACATGCCTTAAATGGAGGATGTGGGAAAAGACAAGTTGAAACATTTAAAGCTATGGGGTTCTGAGCACTTCTCATGATATAATTCAGAATGGGTGAAGGAGGTAAACTGTGTCATATAAAGTCAGCATTGTAATTGAAAAGGATGAATTTGGATATTATGCGTACAGCCCTGAACTTGAAGGCTGTCAGTCTCAGGGAGATTCTTTTGAAGAAGTCATTGCCAACATCAGAGAAGCCATAGAACTTTATCTTGAAACCTTATCTGAAGATGAGAAAAAGGTTTGTCTGAGCAGGGAAATTCTGACCTCTTCTTTAGAGGTTCAGATTGCCTAAACTTCAGCGTCTGACTGCTCAGGAAGCCGAGACACTATTATTGAAATCCGGTTTTGCGATGATACGCAGCAAGGGCAGCCACAGGATTTATATCAAGCAGAACATAAGGATTGTTGTCCCTTTTCATACAGGGAAAACTCTCCATCCTAAAATTATAAAACAAGTCCTCTCGGCAATTGAGAAATAATGCTGCCATCTCCACCTATAGAATCCACAAAAATGCGCCACCTGCTCATACTGGAGCGGAGCAAGGGAGATACAGTTCGTGAACCTTAAGCCTCATTACATAAAAACTGCCTCCGGGTTTCAATCTTGTCTTGCGCAAAATGTCAATACGTAAGGTGTTTAGCCTGTGGAAGACCTTAAAAGAATCCAGCGCCTTGTAAACATCCTCCGCCATATTGACAGCGGAAGGGCAAGAAGGCTTGAGCTTTCCAGAGAATTCGGCGTATCAGAGCGCCAAATATATAGGGACGTGAATGACCTTAATTACTCCGGATTTCCAATAATCTACGACCGGTATACCAGTTCTTACCGCTTTCAGGAGGGATACTCCTTAAAAAAGATTGCTATTAGCATGGAAGAACTTCAGGGCGTTCTTATTGCGCGTGAGATGTTTAAACGGATTGGCGGACATCTCTCAAAGAGCATGGATAATCTGATGATAAGGCTTTTAAACGGGTCTGCCCCCTCTGCACAGGATCTTTTTCTGGATATTCAGACTGATCCCCCGATAGATTTTTCCATGATTGAAAGCCAGTATAACAGTCTGATACATGCAATAAAGGAAAAACATAGGGTTGAAATTGAGCACATGGGTTCCGACGGCGTGTATATTAATCGGGAGATAGACCCATATAAGCTTTTTTATTCTGAAGGCTTCTGGTATGTTCTTGCATACTGCCATATGAGGGATGATATAAGGACATTCGCGCTTGACAGGATAAAAAATGTGTCTCTTAAAGACACGTATTTCGCTATTAAAGGCACGTTCAATTTTGAAAAGTATATGTCTCAGTGCTGGAGAAACTATTCATTGGGCGAGCCTGAAGAAGTTAAGATATGTTTCAGCCCGAATGCTGCAAAGCTTATCAAAAGAAAGAAATGGCATCCAACGCAGACAATTAAGGAAAACAATGACGGCTCACTGGAGTTTATGGTAACTATATCAGGCATTGATGAAATTATGAGATGGATTCTCACATGGGGGCATGAGGCAAAGGTATTACACCCCAAATACCTGATTCATCGGATTAAAGATGAGGTGAACAAACTCGCAAAGCTATACAGATAGTATTAGGTATCTAAGCAAGTCAAAAATATTGAAACAATCACACCTTCACATGCAATACCGGCAAACCGAGTCTTTGCCTGCTGTTTTCACCCTTAAAAAGCCCTGTCTTTCTCTGGGGAATATCCCCCCTTTCCCCTTCATGCTGCGACTGCTTTTTCGCGAGCAGGCTTGCCGCGTGGCAGACGCTGTGTTTCCCGAACTTCTCTGACAAGGCATCAACAGCCCCGTATATTCTGGACATTTTTTCTATCTTTGCAGTGTCATCAAAAAGGCCGTATTGTATCTTGTCTTCCTGAATCAATCTTGCCAATACAACCCCTGTCTGGCGGTAAAGTGTAAGGGGCTGATATATTGCGTTAAAGCCTTCTTTCAGGAGGCTGAACAATTGAGCAGGGAAGGATGTTGGTTTATTCAGCCTGATTTCAATGCCAGCGTCCTTAAAATCATGCCTTCTCAGAAACACAACAATCCTGCCCGCTGAAAGCCGGTGCCTCCGCGCCTTGATGCAAGCATTTTCTAGGTTGCGGGAAAGCTGGGCAAAAACAAATGCCGCGTCATCGCTTGGCGGCGTAAATGTACGCGCCTTGCTTATTGATTGGTAGCTGCTTTTTTGCTCTCTTTTAACAGGATAAACACTTCTTCCGTTAAGCTCATGCCATATTTCGAGATAAGGCTTTGAAAGATGTCTTTTTACGAATTCTTCCTCTTTTTTTGCAAAATCAAGGGCAGTTGCGATCCTGAATTTACACAGATATGCCGCGGTGTTTGGACCTATTCCCCATACTTTCTCAACAGGCAGTCCGCTGATATAGCGGTGAATATCCTTTCCTGATATAACTGTGATGCCTTTTGGTTTTAGGTGTTTGGAGCCGATTTTAGCAAGTACTTTTGTAATGCTCACCCCTATGGATACGGTAATGCCAAGCTCTTTTTCGATGGTTTCCTGCATTTTTTGCGCGATCATCTCGTAAGAACCGTGAAAGCTTCTTCTAAGTCCGGTAAGATCAACAAATGCCTCATCTATTGAGTATTCTTCCACATCAGGCGAAAACCTTTTCAATATCTCGAACATTCTCAGGGAAAAAAGGCTGTATGTCTCGTAATCAGATGGAAGTATCACTGCATCGGGACAGATCTTCTTTACCTCAAAAAGCCTCATTCCCCGCTGCACCCCGCACGCCTTGGCTTCATAACTTGCCGCGGCCACTATCCCGCGCTCCTTTCCTGTTATGACCGCCTTTCCTCTTAGCTCAGGATGTATCGCCTGCTCGCATGATGCAAAAAAAGCGTCCGCGTCAATATGGATAATAGCCCTCGGCCAGGAATGTATAGTTAAAGGTTGTGTATCCACAGATGTTTTAACAAGACCGAATTACCGGTATTTTCTGACTACTGCTGTCACCACGCCTGCTATTTTGAGTTCGTTTTTCGGCCTTATCGGCAAATACGCCGGGTTTGCCGGTAAAAGCGTTATGCTTTCGCCCCTTTTTCTGAGATATTTCATAGTCCACTGGCCGTCCACTTCCGCGATAACAATGTCCCCGCTCTTTGCAATCTGCGATTTATCAATCAGCACCATGTCACCGGGAAGAATCCCTGCCCCTGACATTGAATCCCCCGATACCTTAAGCAGGAATGTCGCGTCAGGATTCTGTATAAGGAGTTCGTCAAGTGAAAGGGAATCCGCGAGTTCTTCTTCAGCAGGGCTTGGAAAACCCGCTTCCACAGTGCCGAGAATCTTTACTGATGATGCTATTGATTTGGGGATAAGCCTGCCTTTGGAATCCCTTTGCAAAACATTGAGCTGTTCAAGTTTGTTGACGAGCTTGTAAACAGCGTTTTTTGAGCGGAATCCAACAATTTCACCTATTTCTGAAAAACTCGGCATCCTGCAGTTCTGGTGATAAAAACGGGAAATATCCTTAATCCTGTTATCGAGGGCATCTTTTTTTCGTTCCTTCATTATATAAATTATTATAGATGAACGAGCGTTCACTGTCAAGACTGCTGAGGTTCAACAAAAAAATTCTTAAAAAAATACCGGGCTGATTTATTGGACTGCTTTTATTTCATTGTGAGCAGAGAATACAGGAAATTATCAATCTCTGATATAAGCTCCTTAAACATACCGCCATGGCTTTTTGATGTTGAAAAAAGCCTTTTTCTGATGTCCTGAATTTCCTCGTTATCGCACCTGTCATAGGTAATATGATTGTCCTGCATGGCATGGCGTTCCAAGATCAAAAGCCTTTCCGCCTTTTCTATAAATGGCAGAAGCAATTCCTTAAGCCTGTTTAAGTCTCCGGCCATTCCTTCACTTGCCGGGCTGCTGCTTCTCATGATTTCGGCAATCTTTTTAATCATCACATGCAGTGTGCAGTATTCAAGGCCTCTCACCCCTCTTCGCCATTGCAGAAGCATCGAACTTCTCCAGAACCAGAGGAAATTGCGGATGCCAAGTGAGATTAAACGCTCAACCGCTGATTCAAGCTCATATATAAGTCTGGATTCAGGCGTCTGAGGCGCGCGCGGCAGCAGTCTCATGCCTTTCTCTTTAACATCGATTGCCTCGCTATCCTGACCAGAGAGGTATTCCCAGATATTTCTTAAAACCTCTGCACCGTTTTTATCATCAGGGGTATCAAAATGCACAAGGGAGAGCAGCACTGTTCCTTTTCCGTAATTGCCTTCTACTACAGCAGGTTCGTTTATTAATCGCACAGGGTTAAGATTGATCTGATAAATATCTTCGAAATCCTTCCATCTGCCTGCAGCAGAGGTATCCCCAACATTCAAATCAGAGATGAACGAGTCTGGCAGTGCGTTTCCAAAAGTAGCGATTGTTTTGAGCCCTCCCTCGCTACCAAGGGGAGGGATAAGGAATTGGGAAGGCCACCACGCATGAAAAGGCAGTGATGAGTTTTGTCTTGAATCTTGAACTTTAAATTGCGAATTGTCTGATACGCCTTTCCATATGGGATGTCCGTTTATATTTAAATTTATCCTGCCGCTGAAACTGGGGACGCGCTCTTTTGAAGGCTTTCTGCTCACATTAAGAAGGCCTATGCCCTCTAAAGTAGCAAGCCCGGCGCCTCCGCAAAAGCCGGCATAATTGCCGCCGTTTTTGACAAACTCCTTAATCTCATCTATCCCTTTTTCTCCAAGGGATTTTAACTTGTTCGATGCCCATCCTCCTGGCACAAACAGCATCTTATAATCGGATAATCTGCCTTTTTTTATGCTGTCGGCCCTGATAAGATCAAATGAAAGGGAGCAGGTCTTCAAGGCATCGTATGCCATGATTCCCCACAGAAATGATTCGTCCCATAAAAAAGCGGCCTTTGGCTGCATAACCTTAAATTGATATAGAATGTATTACCTGTATTATGGCGCGGTAAATCCTAAATTTCCTCATTACTCAAACAAAGCCTTAACAAAATCCGAAGGATCAAAGTCTTTAAGATCATCAACGCCCTCGCCTATGCCGATAAGCCTTACCGGCAGGCCAACCCCTCTTTTAATCGCAAAGATAATGCCGCCCTTAGATGTGCCGTCCAATTTTGTTAATGCAATGCCTGTAACTCCTATCGCGTCGTTAAATATATGCGCTTGTGTGAGCGCGTTCTGGCCGGTTGTCGCGTCAACCACCAGAAGTATCTCATGCGGTGCATCAGGAAGTGATTTTTTTATAACGCGGTTTATCTTTTTAAGCTCTTCCATCAGATGGCTTTTTGTGTGAAGCCTTCCGGCTGTGTCTATAATAACAACATCAATGCCTCTGGATTTGGCCGCTTCAACAGCGTCAAATGCGACAGCAGCAGGGTCAGAGCCGCTCTGGTGCTTGATTATGTCAACACCTGTGCGTTTTGCCCATATCTCGAGTTGTTCTATGGCAGCAGCCCTGAATGTATCCGCTGCAGCAATGATTACGGAATTGCCTTCAGACGCGAATCTCGAAGCCAGTTTTCCTATTGTAGTAGTTTTACCTACCCCGTTAACCCCGACCGTAAGTATCACAAACGGTTTTTCACCGAACAGCACGATTGGCTGTGATTTGCCGAGCATTGAAGACATCTCTGCCTTCAAATACGCCTTAACATCATCCGATGTCCTGACATCTCCCGCTCTTACCTTGTCTTTCAGAAGCCTTATTATATCGCTTACTGCCTCAGCCCCCATATCTGAAGTAATAAGCACCTCTTCTATCTCTTCAATTGTCGAGTCATCAACCTTCCTGTTAAGCAGAACGGTCTCAACCCGCTCTACGATATTCTTTTTTGTCTTTGTAAGTCCTGCCTTTAGTTTGTCAAAAAATCCCATATGCATTAATCCTTGCCATAATCAGCAGCCAAACATTTACGGCAGCGTGGCAGCCATTTAATAATCCCAGCTCATGGATAAAGACTTTGATGCCGTGCCTGCTTTGATTGATTGCGGATTATGGTCCTTATAATTATTTGCCCTGTATATAATAATGTTTTCAGATAAAAAAATTCGAGTTTTTGGAAACTCATGATATGCTGAGGACATCAGGCTGGCGGGTCATTAATCTTCCTGCTGTTTCGGGTTATTCTCTGCCTTTTGATTTTATAAATTCCACGACCTTTAAAATAGCTGCTTTGGGAGATAGCATGTCAGTCTCTATTAAAAGCTCCGGGTTTAACGGCTCTTCATAAGGCGCATTCATACCGGGCACAGGCCACCCTGAGCGGCCTTTTTTATAAACCCCTTTTGGAGCGCCCCGTGTATCTGCTCGAACCTTTTCCCTTTCCGCGCAAACTGAAATATCGCATTTAAGGTAAATTTCGGAAAAATCAGGTATTATCTGCCTCGCAAAATCCCGCCATTTTCTCATGTTTCCAGTGGCGTCAATGATAACATTGTGATTGAGCCCTGATAATGTTTTTGCCATATAGACGATTGACCTGTACACCATATCCCTTTCAGAATCAGAATAGGAAGGTTCAGGGGTGACTACTTTCCTTAATTCATCCATTCTGAGAATAACAAAGTCGGGGAAATAGCCTTTTATGCCGTCAGCTATAGTGCTCTTGCCGCTGCCCGGCAATCCGGTTATCCATACAACAATGCCTCGCGAGTTTTTTTTCTCATCATTTGGCATATTTATTCGCCCACAAAAACATGCTCAGATGCACAGGGTCAGGTCTTTATTTTTGATGTGCATCATTCATTTATGGTCTGCTCCGCAAATGCCAAAATAAAGACCTGAGCATGTGCTCCTTCAGTAATTTTCGAATCACAAGAGCTGGACGAAGTTTCCCGACGGTCTGGTCTGTCTGAGGGAATTTAAAAAGGACTATTTGTCCTTCCAGAATCATG
>JBBILM010000078.1:0-9935 GCA_037444915.1 Nitrospirota bacterium
AAAGCCCTGAATTCTGGGTGCTGGTTGTTGAAGCGCACAGTATCCTTGTTTCAGCGTATGAAGTTGAGAATAAGGAAAAAAAGGTAATTATTGAGATGAAGAATGTGTTGATAGTTTTGGACATATACCAATCAAATCAGCGCAGGCATTTTTGTTGTCAATCTGCATTTTTTTTACTGTCTTATCATCTGGTATAATTATACACTATACACATAAATAAAAAATGCATCAAACCTTTTATTAAATCACTTCCATGCAAAAAAGAAAAAACATAGGGACTTTACTGCTTGAATACGGAAAAGTCAGCAATGATACACTTGAAGATACTCTTAGGCTACAGAAAAAATCTGGACTGCGGTTGGGAGATCTGCTTATAAGGCGCGGCGCGGTTACGCAGGATGATATAGAGTGGGTGTTAAGTAAGCAGCTTGATATACCGTTTGTTATAGTCGAAAATATTAATCTTGATGCTTGTCTGCTCAACAAGTTCAAGCGAGAATTTATGCTCTCAAACAGGATACTGCCGTTATATGAAACTGATGAAGAGATAGCCATTGCAACAGATGATCCCCTTAATAATGACGCTATTGAAACAATAGAGGCGCTTGCGCGTAAAAACGTAAAAATATCTTCAGCTAACGGCGAAAAGATTGAAGAGATACTGAATCGTTTTTACGGGTCAGAAGGTGTTCCGCCTTTAATTACATGCATTGATGATATGCTCAAAAAACTGCAGGGAAGCTCTTTTTACAGGATTGACTTTGTCTTAAACAAATATGAGTGTGTGATAAATGTGTTTGGCTGCGGCATATTAAAGAGAATGGCAGTTCTAAAAAATTCATACAATAAGGAACAGATATTGGGTACATTCGAATCACTCGGCGTGCCATTCTTATATGATGAACACACTGACACGGACAGGCTTTTTCTATCAATATATCCGATGACAAACAGGATGGAACATTCACAGTTTCCCGCAATCGCGGGTATGTTCGGACTGCTTCTTCCTGATGATACTGCCTTTGTCGATGCGCACATAAACCAGATACCTAATCTCATTAGATCGGAAATGCCTGTGAAGGGATATATTTTTATTTCGACAAAAAAAACGGAGGATTATGGAAAAACCGTTTTTACCCCTGATTCAGCGCCGGAGAAATTCAAAGACTTCTTTGTAAAAATCTCCCGCCCTGAAAAATGCACTGCTTGTGACAACAGTGGATGCGAGATATGCAATAATCTTGGATACACCTTCTCATTAATGGAAGGTATTTATTCTTCTGATGATTTAAAGGATATTTTAGGTGAGAATGATGGCGAAGATTGATGCGCTTTTCGAATACATGCTTGAACACAAAGCGAGTGATTTGCACCTGAGTGTCGGCGCTGAACCCATGATCAGAAAGCATGGCGAGCTCGAAGGGACAGGTCATGAGGTCTTAACTAATGAGTCCATGGAAGAGTGGCTTTTTGAAATTTTGATGGATGAACAGAAAGAAAGGTTTATAGCAAAAAAAGATCTGGACTTTGCCTATGAAATAAATTCTATTGGAAGATTCAGGGCGAATTATTTCTTCCAAAAAAGGGGGCTATCGGCTGTCTTCAGAGTAATTCCGAGCAATATTCTGTCTGTTGAAGAGCTATCCCTACCAAAACAGGTTTTGAAACTCGCAAATTTAAGCAGGGGGCTTGTACTTGTAACAGGCCCCACGGGAAGCGGTAAATCCACCACCCTTGCCGCACTTATAGATTATATAAACAGGAACAGAAAAGATCATATTCTCACGATAGAGGACCCTATTGAATTCGTTCACTATAATAAAGGATGCCTCGTCAGCCAAAGAGAAATCAAAACCCATACTGAATCCTTTGCTTCTGCACTGCGTGCATCACTGAGGGAAGACCCTGACGTTATTCTCGTTGGCGAAATGAGAGATCTTGAGACTATCGAACTCGCAATAACCGCTGCTGAAACAGGTCACCTTGTCTTCGGAACCCTTCATACGAGTTCCGCTGCAAAGACAGTTGACAGAATTATTGACGCATTCCCTGCAGGACAGCAAGCTCAGATACGTACAATGCTCTCTGAATCACTCAAAGGAGTAGTTGCCCAGCAATTACTGAAAAGATCAGATAAAACAGGGCGCATAGCAGCGCTGGAGATACTGTTTGTGAACACTGCAATCGCCAATCTGATAAGGGAAGGAAAGACATATCAAATATCTTCCATAATACAGATGGCAAAGGCAGATGGAATGCAGCTTCTGGATCAGGCAATTATGGAGCTTCTGATGCAGAAAATCGTATTGCCCGATGAGGCATATATTAAGTCAAATGACAAAAAGACATTCGAGAGGTTTCTGAAACAGGGTTGATCAGGTAATCGTCTTTAGGTGCAGGGTAATCATTATAATCACACTTTGCGCAGTTGGCAAGAGCAGTCTCATCAAATAATTAAATCAATGCTGACATTACGGCCTTCACTACAATGTCTATTTGCTTATTATCCACTGTCCTCGCATCGACAATCAGTGCATCTTCTTTTATCCTCGCGACTATCGGCGGGCTGCCATGCCTTAATTTTTCTTCGAACTTATTTACGGACAACCTTTCGGGTTTTATCGCGACAACAAAGGTCTTGAATTCAATTTCCGGCAATGCGCCTCCTCCTGATTGGGACGAATCCTCAATAACAAGTATTGCCGCAACATCTTCTGTTATTTGTTTTTTCAGCCTTGCCGCTATTTTTTTTGCCCTTGCCCTTATTTCGCTGACATCCTGCAGCAGCATACTTAAGGTGGGAATTCCCTTTTTTGCCTTTTCTTCATCAAGATAGCTCATCATTACAGCCTCAAAAGCTGATAATGTAAGTTTATCTATCCGCACAGCGCGCATAAGAGGATTCTTTGAAATCTTATCTATAAACTCTGTTCTTCCGGCTATCACTCCGGCCTGAGGCCCTCCGAGGAGTTTGTCTCCGCTAAAGGTTACTATATCGCAGCCTGATTTAACTATCTCCTGAACAGAAGGCTCAATATATATGCCGTAAGGTTTAAGATCAATGAGACACCCGCTGCCAAGGTCAAACATCACCGGGATATTGTGTTTTCTGCCGAGGGTAACGAGTTCTTCTATCTCAACCTGTTTTGTAAAGCCTATTGTTCTGAAGTTGGATTGATGCACCTTCATGAGCAGGCCTGTATTTTCACTTATAGCGTTTTCATAATCGCGCAGATGCGTTTTGTTTGTCGTGCCAACTTCTTTGAGTATTGCGCCGCTGCTGCTCATAACATCCGGCACCCTGAAAGAGCCGCCTATCTCAACAAGCTCTCCCCTCGATACTATTACTTCCCTGCCATTTGCGAGCGCTGATAAGCATACAAGGACTGCTGCTGCATTGTTATTTACAATAAGACTGTTCTCTGATCCGGTTATTTCATTCAATAACCTCTGTATGTGTGAATATCTTTTTCCCCTCTCTCCTTTTTCGAGATCATACTCAAGGTTTGAATATCCGCAGGCAACCTTTTTTACATTTTCGAGCATTTCCTCTGACAGAACAGACCTTCCAAGATTTGTATGCATTACAACGCCTGTGGCATTAATAACCGGCCTCAGGCTGAACTCTGAGAGCCTTTCTATTCTTTTTTGAATGCCAGCCATCATCCGTTCCATATCTGTTTCATTCAACCTGTCCTTTAGAATATCCTGCCTTGTTTCCTCAATTATTTCCCGTATTGCAGTCAGGACGTTTCTTCTCATATAGGATTCCTGCCACATCAGGCCTTTCTCTGATTTGAGGATTTCATCAACAGACGGAAGGGAAGAAAGAAGCTTTTGTTTGGTCATCGATATTGCTCCATTTTATTCTTTTTACCCGCCATCTGCCTTTTTAAATAATACTGATAATCGTGATATTTTGACAGCGACCGAGCCTCAAAAATGATTCTCTTTTCAGGACTGCTATCAATAAGCAAGATTCCGTCCTTTATTATTTGAAAGATAAGGACAGGGGATTCAAGCCCATTAAGCGTAATTATCTGCGCCTCTGCTCCCATTTCCTTTGATATTTCTGCCTCAAGGCTAAAGACGGTCCATGCGGAAAGTTTTTTAGGATCTTTATTGAAATACACGGCAATATCCCAGTCGCTTCTTTCATCAGCCTGCATCCTTGCCTGCGAGCCGAAAAGATAGGCAAATTCAATATAAGGCTTGCTTTCAAGCAGTCTTTTGATTTTGTCTATTCGTTCATTCATATCTTCTCCACAAACCCGATAAACTTTTTTATATCCGAGATCCCTGTCCTTAGAAACCTCTGCAAATCCGTTGTAGTCTCAACCTGATAATCATGCGCCAGAAAGTTTCTTAATCCGGCGATATATGCGAATTTCCGGGCAAATTCTTTCGGCATGATTTTAAAATCTCCGAGTTTATATATCGAATCGCTGTAGGTTGACGGCTTTGGGAGTCCTTTAATTACTATAACCGTCTCGGCAATATCAAGCGATATTTCCGCACAGAGATAAACAGATCTTTCTACAATCTTTTTTGTATCGGCGGATAATCCGATATTTTTCAGGAATGTCTTTTTATTCGTCTCAAGATAAAGCGCTTCTTCTTTGAGTCTTTCTATTTTTCTAAAAAGGATTTCGTTCATAATGCCTCTATTTTACCCTTTCATAAAACTCTTTTCAAATATAACGGGTTTATATTATCATACATATCTTGCAGAATTGCCTGTATTTTTAAAATATCAATAACTGCGTTGGAGGTTTTTATGTTAAAAAGGTATCTTTTGGCTCCGGGGCCTACGCCTGTGCCGCCGGAGGTTCTTCTGTCAATGGCAATGCCCATGATTCATCATAGGTCTCCTGATTTCCTGCCGATCCTTGATTCTGCAAAGAAGGGTCTGCAGTGGCTGTATCAGACAAAGAATGATGTCCTGATATTAAGCTCAACAGGAACCGGGGGCATGGTCGGCTCTATAAACAATTTTTTTAATGCAGGAGAAAAGGTTCTGGTCGTAAACGGCGGAAAGTTCGGTGAAAGATGGACAAAGATAGCTCAGGCATACGGATTGAAGGTGGAGGAAATAGTTGTTGAATGGGGATATTCCATAAAGCCGGATGCTATAAAAGCTGCACTGAAAAAAGATCCGGAGATAAGGGCTGTGCTTGTTCAGGCAACAGAGACATCAACAGGTGTTTATCACGATATAGAGGGACTCGGAAGGGTCATAAAGAATTATCCTGACACCTTATTTATAGTGGATGCCATCAGCGCGCTCGTTGCCCAGGATTTAAGGACAGATGAATGGGGAATAGATATAATGGTAGGCGGTTCACAGAAGGGACTGATGCTCCCGCCGGGTCTTGCCTTTGTGAGTGTCAGCGATAAGGCCTGGAAAAAAGGCGAAACTTGCAAGACCCCGAAATTCTACTTCAATTTCAAAAAAGAACGGGAAAACCTCGCAAAAAATCAGACGAATTTCACTTCAGCGGTTACATTGATTATAGGGCTGAATGAGGCCATAAAAATACTGCAGAAGGAAGGCCTTGAGAATGTCTTTGCGAGGCACGCAAGGCTTGCCAATGCAACAAGAGAGGCTGTAAAGGCGCTCGGACTCGGAATTTACTCCAAGGAATCGCCGAGCAATTCTGTTACGGCAGTTGAAATGCCGGATGGTATTGACGGACAATTGGTATATAAAACCCTGAGGGAAAAATACGGGATAACCGGCGCAGGAGGACAGGACAGGGCAAAAGGAAAGATATTCAGGCTCGCGCATCTCGGTTATTCAGACACATTTGATATAATTACCGGCATTGCCGCGCTCGAAATGGTCTTGAAGCATCTCGGACATGCTGTTAAACTCGGCACAGGCGTTTCAAGGGCGCAGGAATTACTGATGCAATAAAGACAGCAGCGGGATAATAGTAACAGGTAACGGTATTACGGGATTTTTTTAATACTCGTTACAAAAAACTCGCTACTGCTTTAATATCCGCTCACTCTGTTATGAGGAGCTAATTAAAAGGAGGTATTTGTTATGAAGGTATTGGTAAGCGACAACATTTCATCAAAGGGGGTTGAAATCCTCAAGCAGGCAGGTCTCGATGTTGATGTAAAAACAGGACTTAAGCCCGAAGAATTGAAATCAATTATTGGAGATTATCACGCCCTTGTTGTGAGAAGCGCGACAAAGGCAACAGAAGAAATTATTAATGCTGCAAAAAACTTAAAGGTAATAGGCCGCGCAGGCTCGGGTCTTGACAATGTTGACAGGGTCGCTGCATCAAAAAGGGGTATAGTTGTCATGAACACACCCGGAGGCAACACAATAACGACTGCTGAACATACCATTGCGATGATATTTGCCGCTGCAAGAAAGATCCCTCAGGCAAATGCCTCCATGTCTCAGGGCAAATGGGAAAAAAAGAAGTTCATGGGAACAGAGCTTTTCAACAAGACGCTCGGCGTTATCGGCCTTGGCAATATCGGGGGCGAAGTGGCCAAGCGGGCGCAGGGGCTCGGCATGAATGTAATTGCCTATGACCCGTTTTTAAATGAAGAAAGGGCCAGAAATCTGGGTGTTGAAAAGGTGGAAATACCGGATATAATAAAACGCTCTGATTTTATAACGCTTCATACGCCGCTGACAGCGGAAACTAAAAGTATTATAAATTCCGAATCTATTAAGACTATGAAAGACGGCGTTTATATTGTAAATTGCGCAAGAGGCGGCATTATAAACGAAAAAGACCTTTACGACGCGCTCGAAAGCGGGAAGGTTGCAGGCGCTGCCCTTGATGTATTTGAAAAAGAGCCGCCTGAGAACAATCCTTTAGTAGGGCATGAAAAGGTGGTGTGCTCCCCTCATCTCGGCGCATCAACGCAGGAGGCGCAGGAAAATGTGGCAATAGCAGTAGCCGAGCAGATAGTGGATTATCTCGTTCACGGCACTATAAGAAACGCGGTGAACTTTCCTTCGATTCCGGCTGATCAAGTCGCGGCTTTGCGGCCTTATATAAATCTTGCCGAGACATTGGGGAGTTTTGCGTCGCAGATGTTTGAAGGTGGTATAACAGAAGTCACTCTCGAATATAGAGGAGAAGCATCTGATTTAAATATAACGCCTCTAACTATCGCTGCCATAAAAGGACTGTTGAATCCCATCCTTCTGGAGACAGTAAATTTCGTCAATG
This sequence comes from Nitrospirota bacterium, assembly GCA_037444915.1. GTDB lineage: Bacteria > Nitrospirota > Thermodesulfovibrionia > Thermodesulfovibrionales > Dissulfurispiraceae > JBBILM01. The sequence continues at coordinate 7,206 of JBBILM010000078.1, forward strand.
CGCCCTTTATAGCGAAAGAGCGCGGCATAGAGGTAAAAGAGACAAAAAGCAGCGATTCAGGAGATTATCAAAGCCTGATAACCATAAAGGTAAGGTCATCCAAAAAAGAGATTGCAGTAGCAGGAACCCTGTTCAGCAGAAAGGACCCGAGAATTGTAAAGATCGATGATTTTACAGTAGAGATTATCCCTGAAGGAAGCCTGCTATTTATGTACAACAATGACAAGCCTGGCGTCATAGGCAACATAGGCACTATCCTCGGCAATAACAGCATTAATATCGCTCGCATGCATTTTGGAAGGGAAAAGGCAGGGGGCAAAGCAATATCTGTCGTAAACATTGACTCTCCTTTATCAGACAAACTTTTGGAAGAGATTAAAAAACTTCCTAATATCCTTGATGTCAAGGTAATAAATCTATAAATGTTAAGGTTGAGGCTGAGGTTAAGGCAAAAACGCCTTAACCCAGACCTTAGCCTTGACCTATTTTTGTGAGGTAATTATGGCAACAGTTGTAATTGTTGGTAGCCAGTGGGGTGACGAAGGAAAAGGCAAGGTTGTTGACTGCCTTACGGAAAAGGCGGATATAGTTGCGCGCTATCAGGGCGGCAATAACGCGGGCCATACCGTTGTTATCAAAAATGATAAGTATGTCCTGCATCTCATACCATCCGGCATTCTCCACAAAGGCAAGAAATGCATAATAGGAAACGGCGTGGTTATAGACCCGGCAGCATTGATTGCCGAGATGACCGGACTCGAAAAAAAAGGCATTAAAGTAAATAAAAACCTTCTGATCTCAAAAAACGCCCATGTTATTATGCCCTATCATACTGCTATTGAGCGGGAGCATGAAAATCACAAAAATAAAAAGAAAATAGGCACCACCGGAAGGGGGATAGGCCCTTCCTATACCGATAAAATAGCGCGGAACGGCGTCAGAATGATAGATCTGCTTTATCCTGAAATTTTGAAGGAAAAGATCGCGGCCAATCTCGCAACCATTAATTTCCTGCTGAAAAATATGTATAATGCCAGGACATTAAACGCCAACACTATCTATAAGCAATACATGATTTATGCTGAAAGGCTTGCCCCTCATATTACGGATACCGACATTTTTATAAACAAGGAAATAGACGCGGGCAAAAAGGTGCTTTTTGAAGGCGCTCAGGGAACCCTCCTTGACATAGACCACGGGACATATCCTTTTGTCACATCTTCAAACACCATTGCAGGCGGGGCATGCACAGGACTTGGAGTAGGCCCTACTAAAATACAAAAAACTCTCGGAGTTGTTAAGGCCTATACAACGAGGGTCGGCGAAGGCCCGTTCCCCACTGAACTGAAGGACGCGACAGGAGAACTCCTAAGAGAAAAAGGCGGAGAGTTCGGCGCAACAACAGGCAGACCCAGGCGCTGCGGATGGCTCGACATCCCGATACTCAAACACGCTGTCCGCATTAACGGGCTGACAGGTCTGGCTCTTACAAAACTGGATATTCTTGACGGATTTGACAAGCTTAAAATATGCACAGGATATAAATATAAGGGTAAGAAGTTTACAGACTTCCCTAAAGAGATACATATACTCGAAAATTGCGAGCCTGTCTATGAGGAAGTGGACGGATGGAAAGAATCCACGCTTGGGTTAAGAGAATTCGGCAAACTGCCAACCAATGCCAAGAAATACATCAAAAAAATAGAAGACATGCTGAAAACCGAGATACAGATAATCTCGACCGGCCAAAAAAGAGATGAGATTATAGTGCTGAAAGAGCAGTTTGATTAATGAACCTCCCCGCCGCAGAGACGGCGGGGTATCTTAAAAAAAAGACAACCGCGAATCGTCATTCCCGCTTGTCGGGAATCCTTCTGAGAAGAAAGATTCTGGACAAGCCAGAATGACGGCACAAGGAAACCCCACAGCAGAGACTGTGGGGTATTGAAAATTTAAAATCAAACTATTTTCATAAGGTGAGGCTTTTAAGCGACTTATTAAACATCCTCTTTCCCTCTGCATGTCCTGTCTGCGGAAGCAAGTCAGATAATCATCTTTACAATCCATTCTGCGCAGCCTGCTGGAATGAAATTAAAAGATACGAAGGCCCGGCCTGCGGCGTGTGCGGGCTTCCTGCTGCATCAGCTCACGCATCAACCTGTGAATTATGCCTGAAGGCAAAGCCCTGTTTTTTAAAGGCAATTTATTACGGACTCTATGACAAGACAGAAAAAGGCGCATTGGAAAAAGCGGTTAATCTTCTGAAGTTTAATGGAATAAAAAGACTGTCAAAACCCCTCGGCAGTCTGCTTGCGGAATTGCAGATCCCTCGGGCAGATGCGATTATCCCTGTTCCATTGTACAAGGGCAGGCTTATGGAGAGGGGATTTAACCAATCCGCGCTTTTAAGCAAGCAACTGTCAAAGAATATGAATATCCCTGTGATGCTTAATGCCCTTAAGAAAATAAAAGATACCCCTCCTCAAACTCTATTCAGTGAAAAGAACCGCGAAAAAAGGTGGGAAAATGTAAAAGGCGCGTATGAGGCTGCAGCAGGTCTTGAATCTTTAAACATTATTCTTGTCGATGATGTAATTACAACAGGAGCAACCATAAGGGAGTGTTCAAAGGTCTTGAAAGATGCGGGCGCTGAAAGTATTACGGTTGTGGCGCTGGCACGGTCTATCCCAGCGCAATTTTGCTGAGCCTTTCGTCGAATTCCGCTGTCCT
>JBBILM010000079.1:0-9464 GCA_037444915.1 Nitrospirota bacterium
CCTCGTAACCTTGTCTAATTTTGTATAGCAATATACATGCCGAACAGTATTGGGTTGTTTCCCTTTATTAAGGGGGAATAAAAAAGGATTACCCATTTAAAGTGAGAAAGAACCATCTATATTAATATAGCATTAGGGCAAGACTGATGTGCCGAAATTGATGCGTTTTATGCAACAGCAAGCTAAACAATAAAAAAAATGGCTTTGAATTCTGCTATAATATTCAAAAAAGAAACGGAGGTTATTCATATAGAAAGCAAGATAAAGGCTATAGCGGCTGCAACCGCATCTGCTGACAAAAAAGCGAATAATCCGGCTGTCCTTGAATTAACAAAACTTACTGAAATAGCTGATTATTTTGTCATATGCTCGGGAGACAGCCATGTTCATGTCAAGGCAATAGCAGAGCATATAGATGATGAACTGAGAAAGCAGGGTATAAAACCCCTCAGCGTGGAAGGTTTAAGCAGCGCCAGATGGGTCTTGATGGATTACGGAGATGTAATTGTTCACGTGTTTGATAATGAGACAAGGTTCTATTATGAACTCGAAAAACTCTGGTTAGATGCCCCGAGGATACAATTTGAAGATAAGGATTTTTTGGCCCGGTAAAACAAAAGAAAGGTGTATAAATGAGGGCATTAACCGCTATCTTGAACTGTTAAGACATTTTGCCGGGGTTTCTGTTACAGAAATAAAAGAGGAAAAAGGCTTAAACAGGGATTCGTGTCTCCAAAAGGAAGGCAAGAGGATTTTAAAACAGACGCAGTCTTTTTTTTTGCTTGATGAAAAAGGCAGGACATTTACATCAAAGGGCTTTGCAGACTTCATTGAAAGCAAAGTCAGCATGGACTTTGTCATAGGCGGAGCTTTCGGGGTATCTGACGAGGTCAGGGAAATGGCCTCGGAAAGGATAGCATTGTCACGGATGACCTTTACTCATGAAATGGCGAGGCTCATACTTATGGAGCAGTTGTACCGGGCTATGACTATTATAAAAGGGAGGGAATATCATTACTGATGGGTAAGATTGCTATTGCAATATTTTTGGTGTTTCTCGTGGTAATCGGCTTTTTTGCTATGGAAAATAAGGATATGGTGACCATGAAAATCCCTTTTGGGAATGAGTATGAAATCCCCAAAATCGCCCTTATTATTTTATCGAGCGCTGCCGGATCCCTTATTATACTTTTTATATTTTTCATCAGGGATACCAAGAGGGTCATAGATAACCTTCAACATCAAAAAAGGCAGAAGAAAGAGGCGAAGATTCAGGCAAATTATTCAAAGGCGCTAAATGCCATATTGGGAAACAAGGAGGAGGACGCCAAAGAGTTTCTTCACGACATACTCAAGGAAGATCCCGAACATGCGGATGCCCTTCTGAGGATGGGCGATATTTTTCAGGCAAATAAGGATTACAAGAGCGCGTTTGATTATTATAAAATTGTGAGGGATATTAATCCAAAAAACATCGAAGCGCTTTTTCTGATGGAAACATCCCTCGAAAATATGAAGAGATATGATGAGGCGCTTAAATATCTTGAGGAGATACTTGATATTGATTCAGGGAACCTTACCGCCATCAGCAGAAAGCGCGCAATTCTGGAAAGAAAAGAGAAGTGGGATGATCTGCTGTCACTCCAAAAAGCAGCTATTAAGGCTGCGAATGAAGATGATAAGCAGGAAGAAGAACGCAGATTATTGGGCTATAAATATGAATACGCCCGAACAAGCCTCGAAAGCGGCCATCTCGAAAAGGCTGAAAAGGTCTTCAGGACAATACTCAAAATAGACAATACTTTTCTGCCCGCGCATCTTGGTCTGGCAGAAGTCCTGTCTACAAAGGGTGAAACCGAGGAAGCCATAAACATTCTGGAAAAGGGTTTTGAGAATCTGAATTCGATTATCCTGCTCGCGAGGCTTGAAGACATGCTTATAAATGTCGGGGAACCCGGAAGGCTCTTGAGATTCTATAAAAACGCTGTCTCAAAAAATCCGAATGACCACGCATTAAAATTCCTGCTCGGGAAATTATATTACAGGCTTGAGATGGTCGATGACGCAATGGATGTATTGAACTCGATAGATACAAGCCTGTTTTCATCTCCTGAACTATACAGTCTTAGAGGCGAGCTTTACATGAAGAGAAACCAGACCCAAAAGGCGCTCGATGAGTTGAGAAAGGCATGTGGCATTAAGAGATCTCTGATGATTAAATACTGCTGCTCAAGATGCTCCTATATATCTGATGACTGGACCGGAAGATGCGCTAAGTGCAGCGAATGGAATACCTACAGGCTGGATGTGCATGGCGAATGCAAAGCTTAAAGACAGTAACAGCGAGGGTGCGGAGTTAAGCGCCGGAAAGCGCGGAAAATCAAAAAAGCACACTCAGGAAACCCCGACAACCCCGCTAAAAGTAGTGCTTGACACAAGTCTTTTTGTTAACCCCGATGTCAGGCTTAGTCTTGGCGACACACCGACAGAATCACTCGAAACGTTTCTTTTTCTCGCTGCGCAGATTCATGTGCTTGAGTTCTATATGCCGCCATCAATTTTTGAGGAGCTTTTGCATTTTGTGGAATTGGATAAGATATCAGGGGATCTCCTTATAATACTTCATCAAAAACCGCCTAAGAAGCACGAACTTAAATGTCCGGCCTTTCTCTTATATGAATTAATAGAGGATATGAGAGAGCGTGTAAACAAGGGGCTGAGGGTAGCTGAAAAGGCTGTCAGAAGCGCTGAGAATAAAAAGCCGGATGAAATTATACAGGACATGAGAAGGAAATACAGGGAGGCGCTGAGAGAAGGCATTATAGACAGCAAAGAGGATGTTGACCTCCTGCTTCTTGCTATGGAACTCGATGCCACGCTTATTACCGCAGACAAGGGATTGATTAAATGGGCTGAGAAATTCGGCATAAAATGGCTTTTCCCCGAGAAATTCAGGGAATACCTGATGAGCGCGGTAAAGAGTACAGAATTGCTTTCCGATGCCGACATTCGGAGGCGAGTTCCTGAAGAATGACGTCCTAATGCAACGATTTGGCAAGAGTGCGTAATTCTCAACCTAATAAGATGCAAATTATCGGATTAACAGGAAATTATGGAATGGGCAAGAGCACTGTTGCAAGGCTTTTTAAAGAACTCGGCGCTGTAACCATTGATACTGACGCAATTGTTCGCTCTATGCTTGACGAACCTTCTGTAATTGATGAAATTAGAAATAAACTGGGCGATTCTGTTATGACCTCCGGCGCGCTGAACAAACAGATTATCTCTGATATGGTTTTTGGCAATAGAGATATGAGAATCGCTCTTGAAGATATAATACACCCGAAGGTCTTCCGGAAGATTAAGGACGAGATTGATAGAATTGACAAAGAAGATGCTGTTGTAATAGTTGAGGCACCCATTCTGTTTGAAAGAGGGTACGAGAGCAGGTTCGACAAAACCGTAACTGTTTATACCCCTGAGGAGACAGCAATCAGCCGTCTGATGGTAAAAGGCATTTCAGAGGCTGACGCGAGAAAGCGGCTGGCAAGCCAGTTGCCGATAAATGTTAAAACAAGCAGGTCTGACTACATAATAGACAACAGCAAAGAACTCGATTTCACAAAAAAACAGGTTAAGGAGATTTTCTCGAAGCTATATCATTCGGCATCCTCTCAGTAAGCCGTGGCAATAGCCGCTACTTTTTTATGGACATTATCAGAGATTTGAATGAAAAAATAGATTATCCCAATCCGGTAATAACTATCGGCAACTTTGACGGTGTTCATATCGGGCATCAGAAGATATTAAAGAGGGTTTGCGAAAAAGCCCTGGAAATCGGGGGAACTCCTGTTGCAATGACCTTTGAGCCTCACCCGGTAAGAGTTCTCTCGCCTGAAAGGGGACTGAAGATTATCACCCTTTTTGAAGACAAGATCAAACTCCTGTCAGATGCAGGCATAAAGGCTCTTGTATGCATTAACTTCAACAAGGACTTTGCGAGAACATCTCCCGAGGATTTCATTAAGGAAATAATTGTTAACAAGCTTGGCGCAAAATGGATTGTCGTGGGTCATAACTACGCATTCGGCAAAGGCAAAAAAGGCACTCCTTCATTATTAAGAAGAAGAGGGAAAAAATACGGCTTTGGAGTAAACGTTGTAAGGTACGCGAAAATATACGATGACATAGTTAGCAGCAGCAGGGTGAGAAGTCTTGTTTTAAGAGGAAGGGTGTGCGAAGCGGGAAGGATGCTCGGCAGGGCCTATCACATAGAAGGCACGGTAATCAGGGGCAAGGGCAGGGGGTCTGCCCTGCTTAAAACGCCGACCGCGAATATTGAAACCAGAAATGAGCTTATTCCCAAAGAAGGCGTTTACGCTGTAAGGGTTTCCTTTTGTGACACACAGTCGCAGAGACTGACAGAAACCGGCGCTTCCTGCATTTCACCAGTTGAAATCCATGATGGGGTCGCGAATATCGGAAAAAATCCCACTTTTGGAGATGTCCCATTAAGCTATGAAGTGCATATATTTAATTTCGATAAAAACCTTATCGGTCAAAATATAAGGGTTCACTTTATAGATAAGATAAGGGAGGAAAAGAAGTTTGCCGGCGTGAGCGAGCTTGAGTACAATATCAAAAAAGACATAGAAAAGGCACATCTCATACTGTCAAAAAGAAAAGACAATCTGCACCTCTAAATTTGTTTCAGCCTCACTGCCAGCTTTATTGCCTCAATCATGCTTGCCGGGTTCGCTACTCCTTTCCACGATATGTCAAAGGCTGTTCCATGGTCAGGAGAAGTTCTTATTATTGGCAGCCCTATGGTCATATTTACAGCCTTATCAAAGGCTGTCATTTTAAGGGGTATTAATCCCTGATCATGATACATGCAGACTATAATATCAAATTCACCGTTATATGCCCTGTAAAAAAGAGAATCAGCAGGATACGGCCCTGATACTGAAATGCCTGAATCCCTTGCTTCACATATTGCGGGGTATATTTCATTCACCTCTTCACTACCGAACATGCCAGACTCCCCGGCATGGGGGTTAAGCCCCGCAACTGCTACCTTGGGCTCATCTATGCCAAGCATTCTGCATGCCTGTCTTGCAAAGATTATGGTTTTTAAGACCTTGTTTTTCGTGATAAGATCAGGAACTTTTCTGATAGATTCATGAATCGTCACAAGGATAAGGCGCAGCCTCTGGCTGCAGAAAGCCATCGCGTAATCTTTGGCATCGGTCAGTTCAGCGAGGAGTTCAGTATGTCCAGGCCATGGATAGTCCGCCATCATTAAGGATTCCTTGCAAATAGGCGCTGTTACAACAGCGTCAGCATGCTTGTTTAGAGCAAGGTTCACAGCTTTTTTTATATATGCGACAGAAGCCCTTCCGCATTCTGCAAGCGGTTTGTTTTTTATGAAACCTCTATTTTTTATAACCGGAACATCCACAAACTGAGCTATCGTCAAATCAGCGCCAGCTTTATCCGTTAATAGAAGCGAATCTTCTCTGATTACAATGGCATCGTTTTTCAAGTTTACGGGAAGATTAAGACATTGGATTGCTTCTTCAATTACAGTCCTGTCACCGATGATTAAAGGATTGCAGATATTTGCGATCTCTTTTGAAATAATTGATTTAAGGGCTACTTCAGGGCCTATACCAGCAGGGTCGCCGATGGTAATGGCAATTTTTTTAAGGTTCGACATCTTGGGTGCTGCCGTTTATTATGTTTAAAACATCTTCCAATGCAACTTCTCCGCTGAAGCCTTCTTTAAGGTTTTTCCATTTTATTTTGCCTGTGTTTAATTCATCATCGCCGATAATAAAGGCATATTCAGCCCCGATTCTGTCAGCCTTTCTCAACTGACTTTTAAGAGATGCGCCCCCGTAGTTTGGTTCAACCCAGAATCCTGACGACCTTATGTCTTCGGCAATCCTTAATCCCTCTATCTCCGCCTTTTTCCCGAGTGTTGCTATGAAAACCTTTGGCGCGGGATGCACATCAGCCCATGTCTCTTTCAGAAGAGCAACTATCCTTTCCATTCCAATCGCAAACCCAATTGCAGGTGTATGCGGCCCTCCAAACTCTTCTACAAGCCTGTCATACCTGCCTCCGGCAGCAACCGCCTTCTGCGCCCCTAAGCGCTCACTGGTCACCTCAAAAGTCGTTCTCGTATAATAATCAAGGCCCCTGACGAGGTTGGGGTTCAGCACATAAGGGATTTTCAGAAAATCAAGTCTATGGACAAGTTCATCAAAATGATCTTTGCACTCGCTGCAAAGGTGTTCTATAACAACCGGAGCGCCCTTTCTCATCTGAATGCACCTGTCAACCTTGCAATCGAGTATTCTCAAGGCATTTGTATGGTATCTGCGTTGACAATCAGGACAAAAGTCTGCCAACTTGTCATTAAAGAATTTTAATAGTTCATTCTTGTAATCCGGCCTGCATTTTGGGCACCCTATTGAATTAATCTCAAAACTTATCTCTTTTAAGCCTATCTTCTCAAAAAGAGTTTTGAGCATAACTATAATCTCGGCATCAATTGAGGGCTGGGACACCCCGAAGGCCTCTGCTCCTATCTGATAAAACTGCCTGAATCTCCCTTTTTGGGGTCTTTCGTACCTGAACATTGGACCGGAATAAAAAAACTTCTGTGGTGACGGGTGGTTGTAAAGGTTGTTCTCAACATAGCATCTAACAGCAGGCGCCGTACCCTCAGGTCTCATGGTAACACTCCTGCCTCCCTTATCCATGAAGGTGTACATTTCCTTTTCGACTATGTCGGTATTTTCACCTATACTTCTTGTAAATATATCCGTCTTTTCAATAATCGGCAGCCGCATCTCGTAAAACCCGTAAATGCCAAATACCTTACGCGCAGAGGATTCTATTTTTTGCCATATATATATATCAGGATAAAGAATATCCTGAATGCCCTTGAGCGCGCTATACTTCACCTGTTTCCTCGCCCTCTCTTTCCTTATCAAACTCAATCATCTTAAGATGGCTCTCTATAAGTCTTCTGACTTCTTCCTTGAAATGACGCCTGATTCCCTTTAAGTCAACAATATCCTCATGTATTTTTATCACCTTCTCCTGCGCCTGTTTGATGACTTCGTCGGCATTGAGTTCTGCCTCCTTTATCATAAGCTCGGCTTCTTTTTTGGAGTTTGTCTTGTACTCCTCTGCCATCATCTGCGCTGTAGTGAGGGTTTCCCTCAATGTTACCTCCATATTCCTGTATCCCTGAAGCTCCTCATCTGCCCTGCGCAACTGCTCTTTTAATGATATATTGTCCTTGTGGAGTTCTTCGAGCTGTTCTCTTACCAACTCCAAGAAGGCATAGACTTCATCAATGTCAAAACCTCTGAATTTGACAGGAAACTGTTTTTGCTGAATTTCCATCGGCGTTATCTTCATATCAACCCTCCTCCTTTTATTTTATAAGCCATTTCTATCATCGAACCTATCAGAAACCTCTGAATGAATATAATAGCAAGAATGACTATTATAGGAGAAATATCAATCGGCCCGAGCCTCCCTCCAATCAGCCTTCTTATTGGCCTAAGCACCGGGTCTGTGATCGAATAGAGAAATCGGACTATGGGATTATAAGGGTCTGGATTCACCCAGCTTATTATGGCAGCAATTATTATAATCCACTGGTAAACCTCAAGAACAATATTCAAGATGTTCGCAACAGCCAATATCAAATTGCCAAAGATAAACATATAGAAGCCTCCTTCTGATATATTCGACAGACCCCTTCCAATTTACTAATAATTCCGTTAATCCCACCACCTTGCCTCTGATGATTTTATCAACTGCCTTATTCACACCCTCAATCAAGCCGAAAGGCCGATTAGCCTTTTGCAATTGCTCGTCTCGATTGGAAAGCCTATTCCAATATTCCTGTTATTCTAATCTTTAAATCTGGTATATCCTGTTTCAAAGTGTCCCAGACAGCAGCAATATCAACGCCAAAATACTGATGTATCAGTTTGTCCCTCATCCCTGCCATGTCCTTCCACGGGATGTCGGTATGCTTCTCTCGAAACTCCCTTGAGAGATTTTTAGTTGCCTCCCCAATTATTTCCAATTGTCTTATTACACCGTCCTGCGCAAGGTGTGCAGCCCTGAACCCTTCATAATCCATATCATGTGTATATTCCTCTATCCACCTTATAGCATCAAGAATGTGGCGCAAAAATATCATATCATCTTTTTTCATTGATATATCACCTTAAGCTCTGATTTTATTCGATCGATCAAATATGGGCTCACAGACCCTTCGGTCAACAAATCAACTTTTACACCAAGGCTTTCCGAAAGTTCCCTCTCTATCCTGACTATCGTAAGAAGGCTCTTTCTGTCCTTAAAGCTCACAAGCAGGTCGATATCGCTGTCGGGACGTTGTTCACCTCTTGCATAAGAACCAAAGATGCCGATGGTCTGCACCCCATATTCTCCCAATATGGCAATAACCTTATCTTCTATTTCCTTATAGGTCACACCCTTCTCCTTATAACCTGCATTAAATCACTACATTCCCTGCCCACATAAGATTTGCCTCCTCTCCCCCGAAGGAAAAGGGGCTGGGTAGCACTACATTCCCATCCACAAAGTCTTCCCTGCGGCCTGTCAACCACCGTGGCACTGTTGTTAGCCAACAAATTAAGACCTTATAAAGCCTTATTTCTTGTAATGTGCAGTCACATCCTTCCATTCCGTTTCTTTGTCAACAATGAAAGTGTTTTTAGGGCCTGTCGCGTGCGGATTTGGTTTTAAACTCTGATGCTTCATTTCGATCTTCAGCGCATTAGCCGCATATTTTCTTGCAGTTGCTGAAGTACAATAGTCCTGTCGAATCCCATTGGCATAAGTAACCCTGTATTTTTTCTTTTTCATTGCATTAGGGGACATTACCCCTCTTTTAATATGTTTCCTTGTATTTTCTTCAAGTTTTGATAGCATAAAACCTCCTATCAATCCCGGGCTTTATTTACGACCTAATTCTTCCGCCCTTTTGTATGCTGAATGCAGTGCGTCATATACTATACCTTTCAATCCTTTTTCTTCAAATATCCTCAGTCCTGCTGCTGTTGTGCCTCCGGGAGATGTCACCATTTCCCTCAGTTTTTCAGGCGACATGCCTGTGCCAAGAAGTTTTGAGGTTCCTATAATTGTCTGCACTGCAAGGTCTGATGCGTGCTCTCTGTTAAGCCCGATCCTTTCTCCCGCATCAATCATCCCCTCCACAAACAATGCAATAAAGGCAGGACCGCTCCCTGATAAAGCAGTTACAGCATCAATATATTTTTCAGGGAGTGTAAGGACTTTGCCAACTGACATAAATATCTCTCTGATAACAGCAATGTCCCTGTCAGAAAAACACTCGCACAGCGAAATAACAGACATGCCCTCCTGAACAATGGCAGGCGTATTAG
>JBBILM010000080.1:0-9452 GCA_037444915.1 Nitrospirota bacterium
ATTTGAACCCCGGACACTGCGGATATGAGCCGCATGCTCTGACCAACTGAGCTACACCGCCGTCAGAACAAAATATTATAGCAGAGCAAAAGAGTTTATATCAATGCGCGCGTGCTCTGGTTAAAGGTATTTGAATAACATATTTTATATTTTTCTGATATAATAAATTAATGATCAAACGTTTGACTGTTCTCATCTTTTGTCTTGTTTTGCATCTTTTCAATCCGCATAAAATCTTTGCTGAAACGCCTGAATACAGCCTCGAGATTTCTTTCAATATCCACTCATCCGAGTTGACAGGCATTGCGTCTTTTGACGTTGCAGGCAACAACCAGTTGCTCACAATTCTTACAGCCAATCTCAACATTGATCAGATAAGCCTGAACGGGAAAAAGGTTGATTTTACTGTTGACAAGGGGGTCTTAAAATTAACCCCCATGGAAAAAGGCAATTTGGAAATCAATTACAGGGGTATTTATAATGGCCAGCGCTATGATGCCGATAATAATGCCGGAACATCAGAAGGAATTATTAATGATGCCGGAATATTCCTTACCGGTACGTGGTATCCCCAACTTCAGGGCTTGTTTAAATACAATCTGCGGGCATTCCTTCCTGATGGATATGAGGCAGTGTCAGAAGCTGAAAGAATAATCAAACATTCTAATAACGGAAAAGCGGAATTTATCTTTGAGTTCCCATATGTCTCTGATGGAATTAACTTTATTGCCACAAACAGATACTTGGTTATTAATGATCATTACAATGACATAGAAATTTACGCTTATTTCTTTAAGGAAGATTTAAGTCTCGCTCGCTCTTATATCGAACATACAAAGAAATATCTTTCGATGTATGAAAATCTTCTTGGCAGGTATCCTTACAGGAGATTTTCAATAGTCGAGAATTTCCTTCCCACCGGCTACTCCATGCCTACCTATACCCTTTTAGGTCAGGATATTGTGAGGCTTCCTTTTATTGTTGAGACTTCGCTTGGTCATGAGATACTTCATCAATGGTTTGGAAATTTTGTATACATTGATTATCAGAAAGGGAATTGGGCAGAAGGCCTTACAACTTATCTTTCAGACCACCTCTATGATGAACAAAAAGGCAAAGGATGGGAGCACAGAAAACAGATATTAATTAATTATAAAAGTTATGTGAATGATAAAAATGAATTTCCTGTCAATGATTTCGTGACAAGGACTGATTTCTCGTCAAAGGCAATAGGCTATGGAAAGGCTGCCATGGTTTTTCATATGCTTAAAAATATTGTCGGAGAAGAGCTGTTTTATAAGTCTTTGAGGGATTTGATCGCTAAAAAACATTTTCAAAGGGCATCGTGGAATGATATAAAAAATGTATTTGAAGATAATTTTCAGAAAGACCTTGACTGGTTCTTTCATCAGTGGATTTACAAGAAAGGCATCCCACGATTGTCATTTGAATCGGTCAGCATTAAAAACAGCGCTAACATGATTAAGGTAAGCTTTGATGTTGTTCAGAGGTCCGGCGTATTCGCCCTTAATCTTCCTGTGACATTTTATATGAGCGGTGGGGGAAGGGTGACGAATTTGTTGACTATAAGCGGAGAAAAAGACACTTTCAGATTTTACTTTAATGACGGAGTAACGAAGATGGTTATTGATGAAGACTATGATATAATTCGGGACATCTCAAAAGATGAATATCCCGCGGTTATATCGAGGCTCGTTGGCGCGCAAAATCTGGTCATAGTTCCGCCTGTGAAAGACCGTGAGATATATAAGGATATAATTGATTCATTTAAGGAAAGGGGCGGCATTGAAAAGGATGCCAAAGATATAAGGGATCCTGACATTAAATCTTCCTCACTGTTGATATTGGGCAGTGATAACCCTTTAACAGGAAGGCTTTTCGGAAGGATGCCGGCTGAATCAGGCTTTGGATTGACAGTAAAGGAAAACCCCCTTAATCCAGATGGTGTAGCAGCTATTTTATCTTCTAAATCATATGCTGAAACAGGGGCTGCTTATAAGAAGGTTTTTCATTACGGGAAATACAGCGCTGTTTCGTTTGACCAGGGCAGGAACGTGGCTAAAATAATTGAGGAGAGTCAAAGGGGTATGCGAGTACCAATTAAGGATGAGGCAATCGTAATTGATGTTGCCGCTATCAGGTCTTTATCCGATATTATAGATGATGTTGCACAAAAGAAGATTATTTACGTTGGAGAAGTTCACGACAAATACGCGCACCACGACATACAGTTGCAAATTATAAGGGGACTTTATAAAAAGAGCAAAAAAATAGCTATCGGCATGGAAATGTTCCAAAGGCCTTTTCAGAATGCCTTGAATGAGTATATTTCCGGCACGATTGATGAAAGGGAATTCCTTAAAAAATCGGAATATTTCAAGAGATGGGCGTTTGATTACAATCTATACAAGCCGATATTGGATTTTGCCAAGGCTGAAAAAATACCGGTAATCGCCCTCAATATCAGGCGTGAGATTGTAAGCAAGGTGGGAAGCGGAGGCATAGATTCTTTAACAGAGGAAGAAAAGAAAGAAATACCCCCGGATATTGATCTGTCTGATTTTGAGTACAAGGAAAGGCTGAAGAGTACATTTGACCAGCATGGAGGAAGGGAAAGAAACTTCGACTTCTTTTTTGAGTCGCAGGTATTGTGGGATGAATCCATGTCAGAGGCTATTGATGTTTATATGAAAAGTAATCCCGAATACCAGATGGTTGTTCTCGCCGGAAATGGGCATCTGATGTATGGTTCCGGGATACCGAAAAGGACATTCAGAAGAAACGGCCTCGAATATTCCATCATACTGAATGAAGTTGAGGTCGATAAAAATATTGCCAATTACATAATACAGCCAAAGCCTGTTGAAGAAGTTTATGCTCCCAAACTTTTAGTAAGATTGAAAGAGGATGGCGGCAGGGTTTATATCAATGAGTTCGCCAAAGACAGTCCTGCTGAAAAGGCCGGCATAAAAACTGAAGACATAATCTTGTCGCTTGATGATGTTCTGATAAATGACGTAGATGACATGAGGATACATCTTCTGTACAAGAAAAAAGGTGATATTGTTAAGGTTAAAGTTATCAGAAAGAGATTCCTGTTAGGCGATACGATCATGAGTTTTGATGTTCAGTTATGAAACCTGCCACAACATAGAAGAGGGGTTTAAACCATAGCTACTATTTACGGCAACATAAACGGGTTAAAAAAGAATGTAATTTATTCTCTTGAAAAGATTTACAGGAGAAAGATACCGCCTGACAGGATTATAAGCAGCGAACTTGCCAGATACCTCACAGAGCTTTCATTTGAGATAGGCAAACAGATCGGAATCATTGTTCACAGGGACGGAACTATTACACACGTAATCGTGGGTGACGCAAAAGGCGTTTTTATACCCTCGCTTGATGATTATTCCTTGGGAAAAAAGGCGTTGCGCGGACTCAGATTCATTCACACGCATCTTGCCGATGAACCCCTCAACAAAGAAGATATCACAGACCTCTCTCTTTTAAGATTCGACATAATAGCGGCTATCAGCATAAAGGAAGGCCTGCCTTATAACATATACGCGGCATACTTGATGCCGTATGGTTCTGAAAAAAAATACGAGATAATGTCCTCTGATTTTCACAGGTTTGATTTTGACTTTGGCGATTTCATCGATTCCCTTCAGTCAAAAATGGACAGAAGCAGGATGATAGACCGGTCAGACACCAGAGAGAGGGCTATCCTCGTCAGCGCTTCGACAAGGCCTAAATATGAACAGGAGGATTCGTTAGAGGAATTAAAGGAACTTGCTGCATCGAGTGATGTGATTGTCCTTGACGCGGTAACGCAAAGGCTGAAAGAGGTTAATCCAAGGCATCTTTTAGGCGAAGGCAAGTTGAAGGAACTGATAATCAATGCCATGGATAAGGGCGCTACATTGTTGATATTCGATCAAGATCTGACACCGTCCCAGATGAGGGAGATCGCTGAATCAACAGAACTGAAGGTTATTGATCGATCCCAGTTGATACTTGACATATTCGCGAGAAGGGCGCACAGCCGAGACGGCAAGGTGCAGGTGGAATTGGCGCAGTTGAAATACACTCTTCCAAGGCTCACGGGAAAGGGAACAGCCATGTCCAGATTAATGGGCGGCATTGGAGGAAGAGGTCCCGGAGAAATGAAGCTTGAGATAGACAGGCGCCGTATTCGCGAAAGGATTTCCCGGCTTGAAAAGGAACTCGATGTTCTTGGCGAGGCGAGAAAGCAGCGCAAGCAAAGGCGAATAGCGAGGGGAATTCCCATTGTCTCGATCGTCGGCTATACTAATGCCGGCAAATCAACATTGCTGAACAATCTGACAAAGAGTTCAACAATTGTTGAAGACAAAATGTTTGCAACGCTCGATACATCCAGCAGACGGCTCAGATTTCCGCAGGAAAGGGAGATAATAATAACGGATACGGTCGGATTTATAAGGGATTTGCCTGATGACCTGATGGCTGCGTTTAAAGCGACTCTCGAGGAACTCGAGGATGCTGATCTTTTAATTCATCTCGTGGATATTTCGAATCCGAGATTTGAACAACAGATAGAATCTGTTGATAATATATTGAAGGAACTTAATTTGAGCGATAAACCCAGGATATTGGTCTTTAACAAGATAGACAGGGCAATGGATCTGGATATTGCTAATATAGTATCGAACTATGATGCGGTGGCAATATCCGCTGTTAACCCTGAGACGTTCAATTCATTGTTAAATGCGGTTGAATTTCAAATCTGGGAATCGAAAAAAATGCAGACTTTTTAAATCACATGGAGGTATAATAACAGTTATGGAATTTGCGCCAAAATGGATAGCATGGGAAATAACCAGAAGATGCAATCTTAAATGTGTTCACTGCAGGTCATCCTCTGAAATGGAAATACAGGGGCATCCTGATTTTTCAACAGAAGATGCCTACAGGATACTTGATGACATTTCATCCTACGCAAAACCAGTGGTTGTTTTGTCCGGCGGTGAGCCCCTCTTAAGAAAAGACGTATTTAAAATAGCAGGCTATGGAACAGAAAAAGGTCTGAGGATGTGTCTTGCCACAAATGGAACCCTCGTGACTGATGAAATCTGCGGAAAGATTAAGGAATCCGGAATAAGGATTGTGTCATTAAGCCTTGACGGCTCAACCGAAGAAGTGCACGATAATTTCAGAAATGAAAAGGGCGCGTTCAGGGGAATCATTAATGCGGCAAGCCTGTTTAAGAAATACGGAATAGAGTTTATTATAAATTCCTCGTTCACCAAGCGCAATCAGGAGGAAATCCCCAAGGTATATAAACTCGCCAAAGAACTTGGCGCGACCGCATGGTACATGTTCATGATAGTGCCTACCGGAAGGGGAGAGGAAATAATGAGCGAACTCATATCCAAAGAGGATTATGAGGATATACTTGACTGGCACTATCAGATGGAAAAAGACGAGAGCGATATGCTTGTGAGGCCTACATGCGCGCCTCACTATTACAGAGTGGTTCTACAGAAATCCAAGGAAGAGGGCGCCAAATTTCAGAGGCGGACCCTGAAATTTTCCACTGGCGGCGCAAAAGGCTGCCTCGCAGGCCAGCTCATCTGTTTGATTGACGTTGACGGAAATGTCCTTCCCTGCAGTTACTTCCCGAAGTCGGCAGGCAATGTAAGGAAGCAGTCATTTAAGGATATTTGGGAAAATTCCGAGTTGTTCAAGGATATGAGAGATTTCAAGAAATACAAGGGCAGGTGCGGGTCTTGCGAATATGTTAACGTATGCGGCGGATGCAGAGCCCGGGCATACTCAAAATACGGCGATTATCTCGAGGAAGAGCCGTTCTGCAAGTACGTGCCTTTGAAAATAAGAAGAAAGCAGCAAGAGACCAAAGTCTGAAAAGGATGAATTATCTAATTCTATAATATGGAGGCAAAATGAACGATACCTTTCTAAAGGCTTGTAGGGGAGAAAAAACAGCATATACGCCTGTCTGGCTTATGAGGCAGGCCGGCAGATACCTGCCGGATTATCAGAGAGTCAGATCAAAGGTCGATTTTCTCACGCTTTGCAAGACACCTGAACTTGCCGCAGAAGTGACTATCCAGCCAGTAGATATACTTAAAGTGGACGCAGCCATCCTTTTTTCCGATATACTCATTCCTCTTGAGCCAATGGGAATGAAATTGGAGTTTTCTGAATCAAAAGGGCCTATATTGTACAATCCAATAAGGGATGAGGTTTCTTTTTTAAAGCTCAGGGATATAAAGCCTGAAAATGACGTGCCTTTTGTTATGGAGGCTATTAAGATACTCGTAGAAAGATTGAAAGTGCCTTTAATAGGCTTTTCCGGCGCTCCTTTTACCCTTGCCACGTACATGATTGAAGGCGGGAGTTCGAAAAATTTCGTTAATACAAAAAGGATGATGTATCAGTCAACCGAGCTATTTCACAAGCTCATGGACAAGATCGCCGATACAGTAATAAGTTATCTCAAGTCCCAAATTAATGCCGGAGTGCACGCTGTTCAGATATTCGACTCATGGGTTGGCGTGCTTTCGCCTGTTGATTTTGAACAGTTCGCCCTTCCTTATGTCAAAAAAATAATATCAGCACTGAGGGATGCTGAGAGGAAAGTGCCGATTATTTATTTTGCTTTCAATGGTGACGGAATGCTCGGCCTTGTAAAAAAATCCGGAGCCGATGTCTTTGGCCTCGACTGGAGAATAAATATCTCCGATGCTATAAATATCCTTGGAAGCGATGTTCCTGTTCAGGGCAATCTTGATCCCACTATATTGTTCGGCAAAAAAGAGCTGATAACAGAACGGGTTTCTCAGATAGTGAAAGGCGCTAAAGGAGCAAAGGGTCATATATTCAACCTCGGACATGGAATACTTCCTGAAACACCGCCTGAAAATGCGATAGCAATGGTTGAGGCAGTGCACGATTTAAGTTCAAAATAACCGTTTTTCATTGCTGGTCAGGCAAATAAAGGGGTAGTTTTATTTGCCTATTAAAACAGAGCAGTCTGAATGCCCGAGAACGCTCCTCGATATGCTCCCGAGCATTCCTTTTATTCCGCTCATACCGCTGCTGCCAAGAGCGATAATATCGGCATTCATTTCATTTGCTGCCCCGAGAATTTCTTCTGAGGGGTCTCCGATTCGCGTAATCTCCGATATATTAGTAAAAGACTTTTCTAAAATCTTCCGCGCATTTTTAATAATCGTTTCTGCCTTCACGAATTCCACCTCGCGCATTTCCGCAACAATGGCCTTTATCCTGTCATCTATTTCTATATGAAATCTTTCAGGAATATCCATGTGAGCGGTCATAAGCACATACAACACTGTCAATTCAGAATGCGGAGGAAACGGCATGGATGACAATAATTCTGCTGTAAGATTGGCATATTCTGAGCCATCAGTCGCGTACAGGATTTTCAGCCTGTCTTTTCTGTCTGTCTGGGGAGGCTTAATTACAAGCACAGGCTTTGGAGAATTAATAGCCGTTGACCTTGTAACACTTCCTATCAATAGCGGTTTAATGCCTTTCAGACCTCTTGCTCCCATAACTATTAAATCAGCTCCTGAAACTGAGGCTGCGTTGATAATCTGCTTTGAAGGATAGCCATCCATTATTGCCGTGCTGATTCTTGCGCCAGATATGCCAAGGCTGCTGACAGTGTCGTCGAGTATGCTGGATGCGATTTCCTCTTTAATATTCTGGAGATTGTCCAGGTATGCCTCGGCATCCTCCTTGAACGGGATGTCTGAAATAACGTGCAGCACAGTAATTTCATCATCCGATGAAAACCTGAAATTCGAGAGAAACTTGGCAGCTCCTGCTGAATTATCTGATCCATCTGTTGCCAGCAATACCTTCATTTTTCCCTCCTTTAAAAGGTTTTGGTATTGTCAAAAATTATTTTCCCTCTCCCCTTGTGGGAGAGGGTTAGGGTGAGGGGTATCTTATCGCTTGAATTATCTGCATGCTGCCCTCCATCCACCTCTATAACCACTTTATTTTCAAGATTTACGAAATCTACTATGTACTTGCCCAACTGCTGTTGACGACGAAATTTAAACCCCTCTACTTGCCTATTCCTGAGATATCTCCATAAATAACGTTCCGTATCCGTAGAGTTTTTTCTCAGTCTTCTGGCTATATCTATCAAACTTTTCACCCCCACCCTCTCCCTCCCCCCTCAAGGGGGAGGGTTTCTTTTATATTTCAATATGTTTTAAAACACTCTTTCATACAACTTTTGACATTAGCAAGGTTTTTTAAATCATGCAATCATTGCCGCGATATTAAATAACAGGAAAGGGTAGAGCGATAATTCAATCATATCATATAAACCCTAATGTTGCATAAGCGGCAAGACTGACATGTTTCAAAGCCTTTACAATGCGACATGACACCGTATTCATTGAGAGAATAATAGTTTTATATGAACATTCAATTCTGTGTTGAATACAATTGGTGGTATGAAAATCATATAAGGTGTCGCAGGTAAAGTCTTTTCAGCACATCAGTCTTGCCGGAGTTGCTGCTCTTTATGCAACTGTAAGATAAACCTTTAAAATCAATAATAGCTTTACAATTCTGCATTGGAGTTGATATTATAAACTTTCGGCATAATAGGAGAGGTGGCCGAGCCGGTCGAAGGCAGCCGCCTGCTAAGCGGTTGTGGGGGTAACACCTCACCCAGGGTTCGAATCCCTGCCTCTCCGCCATAATTCATCTATCCTATTAATCAATTCCTTAATTTATCTGATAGCTCCATAAAAAATATTAAATAGACAGCCGATTAATCAAATGATATAAATTTATTTAATATTCGGTGAGTATTCATGTTCGCATATTCATATAGATGAGCCATTGACAAGGATAAAAACAGATGGCACAATAAGGCATTATGTGACAGACGCATTGGGGAGTGTGATTGCATTGACAGATGACACAGGCGTAGTAAGAACAACATATACCTATGAACCTTTTGGGAATGTGACCATTTCAGGCGAAGCATCCGACAATCCATTTCAATACACAGGCAGGGAGAATGACGGAACAGGGTTGTATTACTACAGAGCAAGATATTACAGCCCGGATTTGCAGAGGTTTATAAGCGAAGACCCGATAAGATTGTGGGGCGGGATAAACTTTTATGCGTATGTGGGAAATGAGCCGGTGAACTTAATCGGGAAATTAGCGGGAAATTAGGGACACATCTCGTATTTATTTGACATGGATTAAGTAATGTTGTAGAATTTTTTCGTTGGAGTAAGCATCATAAAAATGTTGATAAAAATTATTAAAATATAGGGCGAGAAAATATGGGATGTGTCCCTAATTAACTAATGAACCAACCGAACAAGCACAATTTTCTGCAATTAAATGTTTAAAGGGACAAC
>JBBILM010000081.1:0-9219 GCA_037444915.1 Nitrospirota bacterium
GGATTTATTAAACAGCTTGTAGAGGCGTATGGCAATTTGCAATTAAGATACTTTAATACAAAATTGCTTGAGCAATATCAAGTTGACCGGTTGGCTAAGGGTAATAAACCTGCTACTGTTAACCGGCATATTGCTACACTTAAGCACATGTTCACAAAGGCATCGGATTGGGACATAATAACAGAAGATACCTTAAAGCGTGTTCACAAAGTGAAAATGAAAAAGGAGGATAACAAGCGGTTAAGGTTTCTTTCAGATGAGGAATGCGAAAACCTTATTAATGCGTGTGAATCGCATTTAAAGCCTATAATAATAACTGCCCTAAATACCGGCATGAGAAAAGGAGAGATATTAGGCTTAACATGGGAACAGGTTGATTTAAAGCACTGCTTTATTTTACTGGATAAAACAAAGAATGGTGATCGCAGAGAGATACCAATTAACGATGATTTAAGGGCGGTTTTTCAGAGCTTGACCAGAAGGCTTGATATTCCCTTTGTTTTCTTTGATCCTGCTACCGGTAAGCCTTATGGTGATATTAAGCGGTCATTTGCTACAGCTTGCAGAAGGGCGGGTATTAAGGATTTTCACTTTCATGATTTAAGACATACCTTTGCAAGTCATTTAGTCATGTCAGGCGTGGATATTACTTCTGTATCCAAACTATTAGGGCATAAGAGCTTAACGATGACCCTGAGGTATGCGCATTTATCGCCTAATCACCTTGTTAATGCGGTGAATAGACTTAATGGTATGTTTCGCAAGCAAGCAACTATACAAAAAACTATACAATGCAGTGTAAGCAGGTAAGGCATGAACGGCATAAGTCATTGATTTTAAAGAGTGAGCCGTGCAGGATTCGAACCTGCGACCCGCTGATTAAGAGTCAGCTGCTCTACCAACTGAGCTAACGGCCCGCGCACATAAGAACATATCAGATGTTTACAATACAAAAAATTCTGTCTAATCGTCAAGTTTTATCCTAAAAAAAGTGGTATCGGGCTTGAAAACAGGCAGAGAATAATGTAATCTTTTATAGTTTGAATTCATTACAGCTTTTGATATATGTACACATTTACGACTGATTCCATAGAAAAGATTTTCGGCATAGAATTTTCATCTGCCTCAGAGGTCAATCTTCTCTGGAAAGGCAATGAATCCTTTTTGACCATCTTTGACTCGATTAAAAATGCCGAGAAGTTCATTTGCCTTGAATTCTACATATTCAGAAACGATGAAACAGGCATTGAATTAGCAGAACTGCTAAAGAAAAAAAGCCTTCAGGGCGTGAAGATATACCTGCTTTATGATCACTTCGGCTCATTAGGAACCCCCCTAAGCTTTTGGCGGGACATGAAAAAGGCGGGCATTAAAATAAGGGCGTCACGGCCATTTAAGTGGTTGGATCCTTTTCATTATGTCCACAGGGACCACAAAAAATTGATAGTTATTGACTCTAAAAAGGCCTTTACCGGCGGTCTGAATATTGCAAATGAATACAGTGGGCTTCACCGGCGCATAAAAAACTTAATACCCGCTGAACAGCTCGCTGAATTGAGACTTTTCGGCGCAAGAACCGGCTGGCGCGATACCGGAATCATGCTTGAGGGTGAAATAGTTAACAGGCTTTTTCAGATATTTAAAAAGACATGGTATGATTGGGGCGGAGAACCAATACAAGTCGCGGACAATAACACATCCCCGGCTGAATATGTTTCGGACATTCAATCCTCGACTAATATACACGCCATACCTGTATTTGTAAGCTCGGCAAGAGGCAGAAGACGAATGCGGCGGCTTCTTTATTACAGTATCAATCACTCGCAAAAAAACATCCTTATGACTACCGCGTATTTCACTCCGAGCAGAAGAATGGCGGAAACATTGGAAAACGCTGTAAAACGGGGCGTCAGGGTTAGGCTGCTTGTCCCCGGAAAAAGCGATGTCCCCGCAGCCTCATATGCTGGAAGGGCTTTCTTTTCGAGGCTCTTGAGAGCGGGCGTGGAGATTTACAGCTATAAGGGAGAAATGCTCCACGCAAAGACATATGTGTTTGATGATTGCTGGAGCATAGTGGGGTCAACAAATCTTGATTTTCAGTCTCTGAGATATAATGATGAGGGAAATGTCGGAATTCTGAACCCTGCCTTTGCTGCCAAGTTAGCTGAGATATTTGAAATTGATGTAAAACATTCGGATAAAATCGATAAGGAAATGTGGAGAAACAGGCCGATTTCAGACAAACTCAAGGAACATTTCTTTTCATTGTTCAGAAGGCGTCTTTAACCTGAAAACTGCAAGTGACGAGATTGGGGAAGACAAAAAAATCCCTGCTGCAATTCGAGAGCAGCAGGGATTTTGAAATTATTTCTATCTCGCTACCTTTTTTTCAGCTACCTGAATCCTGATGGTTGCCCTGCCCAATGCAGACATTGCACGCACATAATCGATTTTTTCAGCCTGCTTAAGCCTTTCTTCTGCCCTATTTTTAGCTGCCAGCGCCCTTTCAATATTTATGTCTTCAGACCTTTCAGCGCTTTCAGCAAGTATTGTAACCTTGTCTGGCAACACTTCCGCATAGCCGGAATTAACGAATATTATACCGCTCTCCGAGCCTTTTTTGTATATAAGCATCCCGATATTCAATGTAGTTATAAACGGAACGTGTCCCGGCAACACTCCGAATTCGCCTTCACTTCCGGTCAGTGATACTTCGTCAATATCCTCGCTCAGAACAAGCCCGTACGGTGTAACTATATCAAGCTTAAGTTTATTTTCCATTTTCCTTAATTCCTATTTTTATTAATTTTTAATTGTTTATTATCTGTTCCAACCCAGTTTTCTCGCCTTTTCCTCTGCTTCTTCAATGGTGCCTACCATGTAAAACGCCTGCTCAGGCATATCATCATACCGTCCTTCTGCTATGGAATTGAATGCCTTTATAGTGTCTTCAAGCTTTACATACTTGCCAGGAGTTCCCGTGAAAACTTCCGCAACATGGAATGGCTGGCTCAAAAACCTCTGAATCTTTCTCGCCCTTGAGACTGTCAGTTTATCGTTCTCGGCAAGCTCTTCCATTCCGAGTATCGCGATAATATCCTGAAGCTCTTTATATCTCTGAAGAATGGACTGCACCTTTCTTGCGACGGAATAATGCTCCTCGCCGATAACAAGCGGGTCAAGAGCGCGCGATGTCGAGTCGAGCGGATCAACCGCTGGATAAATGCCAAGCTCGGCAATCTGCCTTGAAAGAACAACCGTACCATCAAGATGCGTAAAGGCTGTCGCAACAGCAGGGTCTGTAAGGTCGTCCGCAGGAACGTATATCGCCTGCATGGATGTGATAGAACCTTTCTTGGTTGTTGTGATTCTCTCCTGAAGCTGTCCCATATCAGTTCCCAGGTTCGGCTGGTAACCAACAGCAGAGGGCATCCTGCCCAGCAATGCTGAAACCTCGGAGCCCGCAAGTGTATATCTGAATATATTATCGATAAATATCAACACATCCTGTCCTTGATCCCTGAAATATTCTGCTGCTGTAAGAGCAGTCAGCGCAACTCTGAGACGTGCTCCTGGCGGCTCATTCATCTGCCCGTATATAAGCGCAACATTGTTAACAACTCCTGATTCCTTCATTTCGCGGTACAGGTCATTTCCCTCTCTCGTCCTTTCGCCAACGCCCGCAAAAACAGAGACGCCACCGTGCTTCAAGGCGATATTATGTATCATCTCCATGATAACAACCGTTTTTCCAACACCTGCCCCACCGAACATTCCCATCTTACCGCCTCTAACAAACGGGACAAGGAGGTCAAAAACCTTAACGCCGGTTTCGAACACCTGAGATACAGGCTCCTGATCCACAAATTCAGGCGCCGGACGGTGAATAGGGAGTCTTTCGGATGTCTGGATAGGCCCGAGTTTATCATAGGGGTCGCCGACAACGTTCATAATCCTGCCGAGCGTAGCTTTTCCAACAGGAATGGATATTGGCACGCCCGTGTCTATTACTTTCATCCCCCTGACAACTCCGTCACTAGTCTGCATGGCGATGGTTCTAACCTTATTTTCACCAAGATGGGACGCCACTTCAAGAGTAATATCAAGCGCCGGAATGCCTTTTGCAGCATCTCCGGGAGACTCTATTTTTAATGCATTAAGTATTGCCGGAAGTTCTTTGTCAAACTCCACATCAACAACTGCACCGATAACCTGTGACACCTTACCTTCGTTCATTCTTAAAACCTCCCTCTTCTCTCAATTATGAATTATAAATTACCAATTTTGAGTTATAAATTACGAATAGCGGAATTTAAATAATTATTATTTTTTTCCTTAATTCCTGATTCTTAATTCGCAATTCATAATTATTTCTTTAGCGCCTCGACTCCGCCAACTATGTCCATTAACTCCTTGGTGATAGATGCCTGTCTCGCCTTGTTATACTGCAATGTCAGCGAAGATATCATATCATTAGCAGCCTTTGTGGCGTTTTCCATTGCTGTCATCCTCGCAGCCTCCTCAGATGCCTGAGACTCAAGAAGCGCCCTGAACACCTGCACTTCAAGGTTTTTTGGAAGCAATATGTTAAAAATAGCCTGTTCAGACGGTTCGTACAAAAAGTCAGTGCTGATTTCAGGCTGCTCCGATTTTTTAGCGCCCACAGGTGAAAGTGGCAACAGCTTGACTACCGAAACCTTCTGGACAAGGGCTGATCTAAATTCATTATAAATAAGTATCACCTCATCAAAGGTTTCATCGATATATTTCTCTATTATATCCTTTGTAATTTCCTGGGCATTTGAATATGTCACCCTTCCGGAAAGTCCTGTCCACGATCTCCTTAAATCAACGCCTCTTCTTTTATACAGGTCCGCCCCTTTTTTCCCTATAGCGCTAATGCTTACCTCTGTCCCTTCATCCTTTATTTCTTTTATAAGTTTGGCTGAAGCCTTCATAATATTGGCATTAAACGCGCCGCACAGTCCCCTGTCTCCCGTAAGCACAAGAACCTCTGCCTTCCTTCTTGGCCGCACTTCGAGCAGGGGATGA
Organism: Nitrospirota bacterium; assembly: GCA_037444915.1. Taxonomy (GTDB): domain Bacteria; phylum Nitrospirota; class Thermodesulfovibrionia; order Thermodesulfovibrionales; family Dissulfurispiraceae; genus JBBILM01. The sequence continues at coordinate 5,053 of JBBILM010000081.1, forward strand.
CCCGTATCAACGGATTTAGCAAGACCGGTAAGAACAGCGCTCATCTTGTCCGCATAAGGCCTCAATTCAAACATCCGTCCCTGTGCCTTTCTGAATTTGGCTGCGGAAACCATCTTCATGGCTTTTGTAATCTGCTTGGTGCTTTTTACTGAGACTATCCTTTTTCTTATCTCTTTTAAACCCGGCATTTATTTTCCCCTTTAAGAGTCTTTAAATTACAAATCCCTTTTTAAATTCATTTATCGCAGCTATAAGGCCTTCTTTAATTGTGTCGTCAATCATTTTTTTGTTTTTGACTTCATTTTTGAGATCAGCCTTTTTATCTCTGATAAAGGCAAGGAATTCTGCCTCAAACTTCTTGATCGCCTCAACAGGAATATCATCGAGATGACCCTGTGTTCCGGCAAAAAGCACCATTACCTGATCCTCAACCGGAAGAGGTACATACTGATTCTGCTTCAGGAGTTCAACCATTCTTTTGCCTCTCTCGATCTGGGCCATTGTCGCCTTATCGAGATCCGCGCCGAACTGCGCGAATGCAGCCAGTTCCCTGAACTGTGCCAGATCGAGCCTGAGCGTTCCGGCAACCTGCTTCATTGCCTTTGTCTGAGCCGCGCTACCAACACGGCTGACAGAAAGACCAACGTTAACAGCCGGTCTTACGCCGGCGTAAAAAAGATCCGGCTCCAGATATATCTGACCGTCTGTAATGGAAATAACGTTTGTAGGAATATAGGCTGAAACGTCGCCTGCCTGTGTCTCAATAATCGGCAGGGCTGTCAAAGACCCTCCTCCAAGCTCATCACTAAGCTTTGCAGCCCTTTCCAAAAGCCTTGAATGGAGATAGAATACATCTCCGGGATACGCTTCGCGGCCGGGCGGACGCCTGAGGATAAGAGAAAGCTGTCTGTATGCCGTAGCCTGCTTGCTAAGGTCATCATATATAATCAACGCGTGTTTTCCGTTGTCCCTGAAATATTCCCCGAGGGCGCAGCCAGTATATGGCGCTATATACTGCAATGGCGCCGGCTCGCTTGCTGTTGCTGAAACAATGATGGTATGGTCCATTGCTCCGTATTCTTCGAGTGTTTTAACGACGCGGGCAACACTCGCTCTTTTCTGTCCAACTGCGACGTAAATGCAGACAACATCGCTTCCTTTTTGATTGATGATAGCGTCTATGGCAATAGCTGTCTTTCCTGTCTGACGGTCGCCGATAATAAGCTCTCTCTGGCCCCTTCCAACAGGAATCATAGCGTCAACAGCCTTGATTCCGGTCTGCAGAGGCTCCCTGACCGGCTGCCTGTCAACGATACCTGGCGCGACAACATCAACTATCCTGCTCGATTTGGCATTTATCGGCCCTTTTCCGTCTATTGGCTGTCCAATGGCGTTCACAACCCTGCCTACCATCTCCTCGCCAGCAGGAACAGACATGATCTTCCCTGTCCTTTTAACAACATCGCCCTCCTTGATTAACGTATCTTCACCAAAGAGAACGGCTCCTACGATATCTTCTTCAAGGTTAAGAGCCATGCCGAATATATTATTTGGGAATTCCAGAAGTTCCGATGCCATGCAATTGTCCAAACCATATATCCTTGCTATACCATCTCCAACGCCTGTGACAACACCAACTTCGCTCACATCCACACGCTTCTGAAAATCCGTGATTTGTTTTTTTAGATGCTCGCTTATCTCTTCCACTTTTATTTCCATATTCACACTCCTTGCTCCTTGAATTATTTATTTAGTCATTAATCCATTAAGATAATATCTTAACGCTTATTATCTACTGGCTTAACAACTTATCCCTTAAAAGCCCTAATTGGCCTTTTATGCTGCTGTCATACATAGTGCTTCCAACCTTTATTCTTATGCCTCCGAGAAGTGACGGGTCAAGGACATGCTCTAATTCGACATCCCTGCGGGTAAGCTCCTTCAATGACTCTATTAATTTGCCCTCGAACTCCTTGCCTATCTGCACAGGACTCGTAACAACGACCCTTGCCTTTTTCTTCATGTCCAGATACATCGCTGTTATTGACTTCACTACGCTATCCAAAGCGCCTATGGCCCTTTCATCCGACAGATAGCCTATATATTTTGAAACTATATCTGAAATCCCGAGCAAGCGGGAAATGTGCGCAATCGTTTCCTGCCTTTCTTCATTTCTGAAGATAGGACTTATCATCAGGGTTTTAAAATTTTTATCCTTATCCATAAGCCTCGCAATCGCGCTGAGCTGCTCAATTGCCTGAGGGACTTCCTTCAAGTCAACGGTGCTTAAAAATTGTTTGGCGTATTTTTTTATTCCCTTTACCTTCATCGTTCACCCTTATTGCTTTAAATTTTAATTCCTGCCTTCCAGTAGTTTAAGAGATTCCTCAACAAGCATCTCCTGTTCCGCCTTTGTTATCTTGCCCTTGATCTTTTCCTCGGCAAGCTGCATGGCAGCTTCAACCGCCTCTGTCTTGATAGCTTCCTTTGCTTTTTTAACCTCATAATCTATATTGGTCTTTGCCTGCTCCAGAATCTTAATCTTCAGTCTTTCTCCCTCTTCTATCAATCTCGCCTTCTCCTTATCTCCAGAACTTTGAGCTGAGGCGATTATATCTTCTATTTCCTTATCCTTCATCTTGAGTCTTTCCTCAACCTCTGCGAGCGCCTTTTTCGCAAGCTCCTTAGCCTCTTGAGCCTCGCGTATGCTTTTTTCAATAAGTTCGCGTCTCTGATTAAGGAAACCTTTCAAGGGTTTTGCGACAAACTTAATGAGCAGAAACATGAGAATCGCAAAATTTACTATCCTCCACACCCAGTCCATCAGTGTTAGCCCGTGCTCTCCTCCGCCTGCAGCGATGGCTATATCAGCAAATAGTGAACAGTAAACAGCAAAAAGCAAAAAGGCAGCGAATTTCACGAACTTCTGATTTCTGATTTCTGATTTCTGACTATTGGTCTTCATACATTCACCATCTTTCTTACAATATCTTCCGAAAACTTCTCCACATCGGTCTTTAACGCTGCCCTTGCCTTTTCTCCTTCTGCCTGCAATTCCTTTCTTGCCTGCTCAATCATTCCAACGGCCTGCAATTCAGCCTTTGACAATGTCTCCTTCTGGACAGACTGCCCCTCTTCCCTTAAAACATTAAAGGCGTCTTTTGCCTTTGTCCTTGCGGCGAGCAATTCAGCGTTCATCTTTGCTATCGCATCATCTTTTTTCGCGGTCATTGATTTTGCTTCATCAATTGCCCCGACCGTGGCAGACTCCCTTTCTTTAAGCACTTTTGCGAGGGGTTTAAACAGTATTGCATTCAGAACAAAAAACAGAATCAGGAAATTTGCGAGAAGAACGAAAAACCATTCATTGAACTCTAACATGTTTTCACCTTCCTAAGCCTTTCTTCGATTACATAGGAAAGAACATTACCACAGCCTTTTTTTTTTGTCAATATTTTAAGCGATTATAATTTTTTATTAAGTTATTAGTTTAGTTGTAAAGTTTGAAATAACAGGCGGACTACTACTGATAAAGTTACTGACTCATCATGCCTTTTTCGCTGCATGCGCTGATATTATTTTTGCGGCATCCTCAATTTGACCGACTGTATTATCCTTGCCAACGCTTAACCTAACGGAAGATACAGCGCGCTCATCAGATAATCCCATTGCCTTCAGAACCGGAGACGGCTTGCTGATTCCTGAATGGCATGCTGAACCAGAAGAAAAGGCTATGCTGTCTTTTAGTTGCTCAACCAGACTTCCCGCAATAATGCCATTTATCGAAACATTTACAGTGTTCGGAAGCCTCAATTCTTCGTGACCGTTAAGCTTGACATCCAGATTATTTTTCAGCAGTGAAAAAAGCATATCCCTGAGTTTAAGCGCATGTTCATATCTAAAAGATATATCACGCCCGGCCACTTCACATGCCTTTCCAAGACCCGCGATCCCTACCACGTTTTCTGTGCCCGGTCTTATGCCTCTTTCGTGTCCGGCGCCAAACAGGATGGGAGCTATTTTAATGCCGCTTTTCAAATACAATGCGCCAACGCCTTTTGGTCCGTAAAACTTATGAGGTACAATGGTGAGCATATCAACCATCAATTCAGTCACATTCACATCCATCTTTCCAACGCTCTGCGCAGCGTCTGAATGAAATGCAAT
>JBBILM010000082.1:0-9045 GCA_037444915.1 Nitrospirota bacterium
AAAAAAAAGGAGTTTATAGTGATACGGCACACCTTTTCGCTCCTCAACGGCATAGGCGAAAAACTTGAACAGAGCTTGTGGAAAAAAGGCATTCTTACATGGGAAGATTTCTTTGATTGCGAGGAAATAGATAATATAAGCCCTGAAAGGAAACGGATTTACGATAATCAGTTAATGCAGTCTTCTTTGGAACTTGGTATCGGCAACGCTGAATACTTTGCCAGAATAATGAAAAGAAAGGAGCACTGGAGGCTGTTTGATGCATTTCATAATGACGCGGTATGTCTGGATATAGAGACAAACGGCCTGCAGGCCGGTCATGGCGGCTACGTTACTGTTGTAGGGTTTTATAATGGATATGACTGGAGGCATTTAGTCAGGGGGGAGAATCTTACTGCTGAAAACATCAATAAAGAACTTTCAGGATATAAATATCTCATAACATTCTATGGCTCCTGCTTTGATGTGCCGTTTCTTTTAAAATCTTTTCCAGGCGTTAATTTCAATATACCTCATTTTGATCTATGCATAGCAGCAAGACGTCTCTCGATAAATGGCGGATTGAAAAAACTTGAGGTATTATTCGGAATAGAACGTAATGAATCAGTAAAGGGAATGGATGGCTATGCTGCTGTTAAGCTCTGGGAGCAGGCAAAAAAAGGAAGCCCGGAAGCAATGGATTTGTTGTTGACTTATAACAGGGAAGATACAACGAGTTTAATGAAGCTTGCTGAAATACTATACCTGAAATTAAGATTATCCACAGGGATTGAAAAATATCAAAAGGCGGCAAATTTTCAAATTACGCCTTAAGCCGATTTTCAGGTTATAACGTAATTTTTTTATTTTTTTATCCGGCGAAGCTCGCTGAGGGAATCCTTAAGCTAAATGCATAATTCTGCTGAACATAAATCTGAAGGTTTTCCGTTGATATCTAAATACGTCTCTTACCTTTCCGTAGAAAAAGGCTTGTCCAGAAATACTATTGACTCATATTGCCAGGATTTGAAAGGCTTTTTTGATTTTCTCGAGAGAGAAAAAAAAAGAATTGCGGATTTGATGCAGCAAAAAAACAGCTCAATGACATACGATGAAGCAGGCCTTCATTCTGACTCCCTTTCGGATTCTTTTTTTACAAGAGATGACATTGTAAACTACATGGGCAGGCTGAAAGATGAAAACCGTTCGACTGCCAGCATATGCAGATTTATATCTTCCGTAAAAAGTTTCTGCAGGTTTTTATTGATAGAAAAGCTTATATCAGAAAATCCGACAGAGACCCTCAGAACACCTAAACAGTGGGAAAGGCTTCCAAAAGCGCTTGTCGTGGATGACATAAAAAAACTGCTTTCAATAGAGATAAAGAGCAAGGTCTTTCTAAGAGATTCGGCAATGTTTGAATTGTTGTATTCATCAGGACTGCGGGTGAGCGAGATAATTTCAATAAAAGTCAATGACATAAATTTTGAGGGCGGTTTTTTGAGGGTGACAGGCAAAGGCTCAAAGGAAAGAATTGTGCCGATGAATCAAAGGGCAAAAGATAAAATCAATGTATATATAAAAGAACTGCGCCCCTATCTGTTAAAAGGCAGGCAATCACAGTATCTTTTCATCACAGGCAGGGGCCTGCCTATGACAAGACAAAGATTTTGGCAGGCATTGAAAAAGTTCGGACTCATGGCCGGAATTAAGCTTACGCCTCATTCCATAAGACATTCTTTTGCAACCCATCTTTTAGACGGAGGAGCGGACTTGAGGTCTGTTCAGAAAATGCTGGGCCATTCCGATATATCCACCACACAGATTTATACAAAGGTCTCCTCTGAAAGAATAAAAAAGGTTTATATCGAGCATCATCCCCGTGCAAAATGAAAATCTCCGGGCAAAAACCTGAGATTCCAAAACTTATTGAGTTTATGAAGTTATGCGGTTATAATTAGTGAATAAATATCTTAATGAAATCAGTCAGGAGGGAAAAAGATGGCTGTGAAACTAAAACAGGAAGACCTTTACAAATGCTGCGACCTGAATCTTTTTAAATTCAATACTACAGATGAAATTGGTAAATTCGAAGGGACAATAGGACAGGAAAAAGCTTTAAAATCAATAGATTTTGGATTGAGTCTTACCAGCAAGGGATTCAACATCTTTGCCCTGGGCGAAGGCGGAACAGGGAAGATGAAAACCATCAGGACAATATTGACAGCAAGGGCGTCAAAGGAAAAGGTTCCTGATGACTGGTGTTATGTATACAATTTCAAGGAGCCTGATGAGCCGATAGCAGTTTCGCTCGCAGCCGGCAAGGCCATTGAATTTCAGAAAGATATGGATGACCTTATCAAGGCGCTGAGGGTTGAGATACCAAAGGTGTTTGAATCAAGGGAATATGAGAAGCAGAGGAGCAAGATAGTCGATGAATTTCAGCAGAAACAGAAAGAACTCTTTACGAATCTCGAAGAAGAGGTTCAATCAAAGGGATTTGCCATCAGAAAGGCTGTAGCCGGCCTTTTAGTCGTGCCAGTAAAGAAAACAGGCGAACCGCTTACTGAAGAAGAGTATGCCTCACTTGATGAAAAAACACGCAATAAAGTTGAAGAATTAGGCAAAATGCTCCAGGAGAGGCTGAATGATGTAGTAAGAGCAGTCAGAGAGGCTGAAAAGCTTGTAAAAGACATGCTTTCAAGGCTCGAAAGAGAGATAGCCCTTACAGCAATCGGACATCTGATTGAGGACTTAAACGAAAAATATAAGGATTACGATAAGATAATCGCATATCTTGAAGCAGTAAAAGAAGACATTCTTTCCAATCTCGATGATTTCAAGTCCACAGAAGAACAGCCTCCGCCTCTTCCGCTTATGAAAATGCCAAAGCCGGAAGTCTCCTTTGTCAGGTATTCCGTCAATGTTATAGTTAATAACGCCGATTTGACCGGCTCTCCTGTTGTCATTGAAAGCAATCCCACATACCTTAACCTGTTTGGAAGAATAGAGCATAAGGTTCAGTATGGAATGGCCATCACAGATTTCTCAATGATCAAGGCGGGTTCTATCCATAGGGCAAACGGAGGTTATCTTGTCGTCAATGTTATGGATGTGCTTAAGAACATTTTTTCCTATGATGCCTTGAAAAGATCCATCAAAAACAGGGAAATAAAGATAGAAGATGTATGGGAGCAATACAGGCTTTTGAGCACCACGACGCTCAAGCCTGACCCGATTCCGCTTAATATCAAGGTAATACTCGTGGGCAATCCGCACCTCTATTACCTTCTCTATAATCTTGACGAAGAGTACAGGGAATTATTCAAGGTCAAGGCTGATTTTGACAACAGGATGGTGAGGTCACCGGAAAACATCGAAAAATACGCGTCATTTATCGCGAGCTGCCAGCAGGATGAAAAACTCCTTGCCTTTGATAGAACAGGGGTGGCCAAGGTTGTTGAGTTCGGCTCCAGGCTCGCTAATCATCAGGATAAGCTCTCAACCCGATTCAGTGAGATAGCAGACCTCATCCGCGAATCGCATTACTGGGCTAAAAAGCAAAACAGCGATGTTATAAAAGCAGAACATGTAATAACATCCGTTAATGAGAAAATATCGCGTGTAAATAGAATAGAAGAGAGATTAAGGGAGATGATGATCGAGGACACCCTGATAGTAAACACGGCCGGAGAAAAGGTTGGACAGGTTAACGGCCTGGCTGTGCTGGATTTAGGAGACTACAGCTTTGGAAAGCCATCAAGAATAACGGCCCGTACATTTATGGGCAAGGCAGGAGTTGTCAATATAGAGCGCGCGATAAAGATGAGCGGCAGAATTCACGCAAAGGCGATTATGATTATATCCAGCTACCTCGGGAGCAGGTATGCGGTCAAAAAACCGATAAGCCTTTCAGCATCCATCACCTTTGAGCAGCTTTATGACATGGTTGAAGGAGACAGCGCAACGTGCGCTGAACTTTACGCGCTATTGAGCAGTATTTCAGGGGTGCCTCTGAAGCAGGGCTTTGCTGTAACAGGTTCCATGGATCAGAACGGCGATGTTCAGCCTATAGGCGGAGTTAACGAAAAAATAGAAGGTTTTTTTGATTTGTGCAGGCTCAGGGGGCTAAACGGCGAACACGGCGTAATAATACCCCGAAGAAATATAAAGCACCTGATGCTGAAACAGGATGTAATCGATGCCATCAACAAAGGCGCGTTTTCAATTTATGCGATTGACAAGGTGGAAGAAGGCCTTGAAATACTTACAGGCATGAAGACTGGAGAGATGCTGGAGGATGGATCATACCCCAAAGGCACCATAAACCATCTTGTGGCTCAAAGGCTCGATGAAATAACAGAGACACTGGAAAAAAAGAAGGCGCCCGAAGAAGAGGAAAAAAAAGAAAAAGAGGAAGAGGAAGAAGATCAGCCATAAAGTCGTTGAAAGCTGAAAAAATGTTCAAATAGTGTTGATATAAGGAGGATTTGTGGCACATCCGAGAATTCTTGCTTTCGTCCTTGCAGGCGGCAAAGGTGAACGACTTTTTCCGTTAACAGCTTTCCGCTCAAAGCCGTCAGTTCCTTTTGGCGGCAGGTACAGGATCGCAGATTTTGTGCTCAGCAATCTTGTAAATTCGCATATATATTCAATTTATCTGCTTGTTCAGTATAAATCTCAATCCCTTATTGAGCACGTCAGACAGAACTGGGTTTTATCATCTGTTATCAAAGACCATTTTGTGGCTGTTGTTCCTCCTCAAATGCGAACCGGACATGAATGGTTTCAGGGAACCGCTGATGCTGTTTTCCAGAATATAAACCTCATCCAGCACCAAAACGCGGAGCTTGTGATAGTATTTGGGGCAGACCATATTTACAGGATGGATGTCCGTCAAATGATAGACTTTCATCTCCAGAACGATGCCTTTGTAACAGTAGCAGCAAGACCGGTTCCTATTGAACAGGCCTCTTTATTCGGTGTCATTCAGACCGACAGGGATAAAAGGATAACGGGTTTTCAGGAAAAACCGAAGAAGCCGACACCAATGCCTGATGACCCCGCACGCGCCTATGTTTCCATGGGTAATTATATATTTAATAAGAATGTCTTAATAGATGCATTGATAAAAACTCAGAGAAAAAAACAGTACGACTTTGGCGCCCATGTTATACCCGATCTCGTTAGTTCAGGAAAGGTATTCGCCTATGACTTTGCGACAAACATTGTGCCGGGTCTATTGCCATACGAAGAAAAAGGATACTGGCGTGACGTAGGAACAATATCCGCATATTTCGACGCACATATTGATATGCTTGGAGATTCGCCTCCTTTTGAGCTTAACAACAGATTATGGCCTGTTCATCCGTCGAGTTATGAAGGCCCGGGAGCAAAAATATTGAGAGGCGATATTAGAAACAGCGTAATATCCGAGGGCGCTGTTATTCATAAGGCAAAAGTAGTTAATTCCGTGATCAGAAGCGGTGTCGTAATTGAAAACGGCGTCAGTGTTGAAGACTGCATAATCATGGACAGGGTTGAACTGAAAAAGGGGTGCAGTTTAAAAAGGGTTATAGTTGATAAATTCAATGTAATAGGAGAAGGGGAGCATCTCGGATTTGATCCTGATAAAGACCGTTTCCGCTGTCATATTGATCCCTCTGGCATAGCCATAATTCCGAGGGCGGGATTAATAAAGACCTTTAAACAATAGAAAAACTTGCCCGTTATAGTAATCACGAATTATAAAGACTTTTATCTGTTCATGCCATTATGTAACCGCTTTTTTCGTGCTAAAGAATGATTGCGGACAATCCGCAACAACAAAAAGAGGCATTTTATGATGAAAAAATCAGTCTTAATTATTTTGTTGTGTATAGCGTTATTTGCCGCGGATGAAGTAAGAGCTATTGAACGGAATTACGACAAAATAATGCTCAATCTTCAAAGTGGAAATTATCAAACCCGTTTATCCGCTGTTGAAGATCTCGGCAAAATCAGGGATGAGGCGTCTGTCAGAATGCTGATAAGCGTCGTGGCGGACAGGCAAGAAAACTGGAGGATACAAATCCGTGCCATCAGATTTTTGGGTGAAATAGGACATCCGGACAGCGCGGACATATTAATAAAAACAATGCAGGACCCTTTCAGGCACTACGAATGTCCGGCTATTAAATGGAATACAGCCGTTGCCCTCGGAAGCTTTAAAAAGAATTCAAAGGTGGTTGACGTTCTCATCAATGCGCTTAATGACAAAATCCTGTATGTGAGAGAGGCAGCGATCCAATCCCTTGGAGAAATCGCTGAATCGCGAACAGCTCCGCAGTTAATTCCGTTATTGGAAGATAAAAGCTTCGCTATTAAACTTAGCACAATCCAGGCTCTCGGGAAAATAGGCGACCCGCAGGCAATACCTTCCCTGAAACAGATAGCAGCTAATAATACTGATGAGCATATAAAAGCCGCGGCTGTAAAAGCGCTGAATAACATCCAGTAATGCCGTCAACCCCAAAATAGTGGCATGAACAGATAAAAGCCTTTTCAGGTTAAAAAAGGTTAAGCAGATGGATTGAGCCAAAGAGAATATTCAGGACTGATGCAGGCAATTTGTGTTTTTCTTTAAAAAGGAAGACCTTAAAAGAATATATTTATGGTCAATAAGTTCTATGTCTTGTTCCTTTATAAATCTGTCTAAAAGCCTTGTGACAGTCTCCCTCGAAACCGATGCATAATCCGCAATATCCTTATGTGTAAGCTTCAAGGAAATCAGAATGCCCCTCTGGTCCTTTACACCGTGCTGGACGCCAATATGCTGAAGAACCGCCCTCACCTTTTGCTCGGCATTTGGATAACTCAGGACCCTTGCCATTAGCCACGCATCCCTTAATCTTGAGCACAACATGGAGATAATTTCAGATAAAATACGGCAGTCCTTTAACAGATACTTCTGGAAATCCTGCTTTCTGATTAACCCTATATCAGAATTTTCCATTGCAATTACCGTGGCCGGCGCTGTCTTTCCGTCAAGCAGCGCCATTTCGCCAAAAAAATCCCCGCTTTTGTGAATAGCAAGAATATGCTCTTTGCCGTCGAAATCTATGTTAACAGCCTTTATCTTTCCTGAGTATATGATATACATATAGTTAGGCGTGTCTTCTTCCATTAAAATCACTTCATTTTTTGAAAAGGTCTTTCCAATAATAATCCTGCTGAAATCATCAAGTTCCTCATCAGAGAGTTTTGCAATAAAGGGAATATTTTTTAGAATTTTATTATATATCGGTTTAACAAACTTTGCGGATAAAGATGGTTTCATGGGCTGAGCCCTCCTCATCAGGCATTGCTAATATACTGTAAGTCTTTCAAAAAATAAGGTCTTTGTCAAGCAAGTGGTGCAATAGAACCTATCCCTTTGCCTCCTCCCATAAAGCGTCCATTTCTTCAAGAGTCATATCAGACAATGTTTTTCCGGAATCCGCCGCCTTCATTTCTATATATCTGAAACGGGAAATAAATTTGCTTATAGTCTTTCTAAGGGCATCTTCCGGATTAATGCCAACAAATCTGGAAATATTGACAAGGACAAAGAATATGTCGCCGAGTTCATCCTCAATCTCCTTTTTCCCTCCCTTTAGGGCATCTCTGAATTCACCCAATTCCTCATCGAGCTTTTCCAACACATCATCAATCCTCTGCCAGTCAAACCCGACCTTTGCAGCCCTTGCCTGAAGTCTCTGCGCCCTTAGCAGCGATGGAAGTTCCTTAGGAATTCCCTCAAGAAGGGAGGCTCCAAGTTTCCCCTCTTCCTTTTTACGCTCGTCCCACTGCTTTATGACTTCTTCAGATGTTTCAAATGTAGCCGCTCCAAACACATGGGGGTGTCTTGCGATCATTTTTTCGCTGATTCCTTTAATCACATCATTCATATCAAACTCGCCTTTTTCCCTTGCCATCTGGCAATGAAACACTATCTGAAAAAGCAAATCTCCAAGCTCTTCCTTTATTTTTTGGGGATTGTCTTCATCAAGGGCTTCGAGGACTTCGTAGGTTTCTTCTATAAGAAATGGTTTCAGAGATTCCCTTGTCTGCTCCCTGTCCCACGGACATCCGGTCTCCGAGCGAAGGGCTGACATTATATCTATCAACTTCTGAAAGCTGTTTTGAAGAGCCATCTGTAAATATAAACTAAATACTCAAACTCAATCAAACCTCGCATTGTTGGAAAAAAATATTAACCAGGGAATTGAAAGGGTAAAATTATAAAATCATGGGAAAGAAGCGCCAGCGAACTTGTTTCTTATACTCTTCGTATTTTTCCCCGAATCGCAGCTCAAGTTCGCTATCCTCTAATGGAATGACCACGGCATTAATGATAATAATATCAAGAAAAGTGATAATGCCTACGGCAAGTACCTCTGTAAAGAAAAAAATCCCTAAGAACATTATCGTGTGCGCGAGATAGGTAGGATGTCTTACAATTGAAAAAGGGCCTTCTGTAACAAGACTGCTTTTGACCCTTGATGATATTTCGGGCAGGCCCATCAGACCCAGCAAGCCAAGTAGTTTACCTGTCCAGACGTGAAGCATAGTGCCAAAGGCCAGGAAAATCATTCCGGCTATGTTTATGAAAAGGGGAAAGCCCGTCCTGTATTTGAGAAGAAAATCCCTCTGCGTGTAAATGAGATATGCCAATACTACCCAGACAAGCAGTGTGACGATGTATGTTAAAAGACCGAGTCTCTTGAATATCCCGGGAAACCCGTGAACAGGAATCCAAAAGAGCGGCACTACAGGCCAGATTATAATAGCTGCAAGTGCGAGGATTTCAATCAATGCCTGATTCCTATATTTTGTCTATTCCGCGGTCAATATCTCCAGAATTTCTCTATATCTTGCCGCTGTCTTCTGCACAATATCGTCTGGAAGAGTCGGCCCCGGATAAGTTTGATCCCAGTCAAGCGTCAGGAGATAATCCCGGACAATCTGTTTGTCAAAGCTGTCCTGCCCTCTGCCCGGCATATAATCATTTATAGACCAGAACCTTGATGAATCTGGGGTGAGGAG
>JBBILM010000083.1:0-8978 GCA_037444915.1 Nitrospirota bacterium
GGCGAGCCGATTCGAACGGCCGACCTCTCGCACCCCAAGCGAGTGCGCTAACCAGGCTGCGCTACGCCCCGTAAAAATAACAGATGTTCTCTAATTTACTCCAATTTGTCCAGCAATTCCCGCAATCTTACTTTAACGGTTTTGATCATGGTTGCAGGATCAGGTTTTATGAGGGAACCATTCAAATCATCATTCTGTTTTAAAGTAGCCCAGAGTTTACGCCTGACACCGTCAATTGTATATCCGTCTTCATAAAGAAGCTGCTTTATTCGCAATATCAGATCAATATCCTTTTTCGTGTAAATACGCTGGCCTGTCTTGCTTTTTCTCGGACTGAGAAAAGGAAATTCCGTTTCCCAATACCTGAGCACGTAAGACTCCAAATTAACAATATTGCTGACCTCTCCAATCTTGTAAAAAAGCTTATCGGAAAAAAGGCTCAATGTTTGTGGCGATTTGAGCGGATTAGGCACTTTTTAAACCACCGGATTAAGTCGGATTGCTGATAAGAACAATCTCGACTCTATCGTTATCCTGCCTTATTAATACTTTCCTTAACCTGATCACTTGCCTTAAAACTTACAACTCTGCGAGGAGTAATTTCGACTTCCTTTCCGGTTTTTGGATTTCTACCGACTCTGGAAGTCTTTTTCCTCACATTGAAAGTCCCGAACCCGGATATCTTGGTTGATTCACCCGCTATTAATGTCTGCTTGATAGTTTCAAAAATAGCCTCTACGATTTCCTGCGCCTCGTTTTTGGGAAGACCTATGCGTTCAAATACGAGATTTACAATATCTGCCTTAGTCATCTTTCATCCTCTCAATTAATAGATTGTAGCATTACTTTCTATATTGATAATTTTATATTACTAAGTTGCCTAATTGTCAAGCATTTTCTTTACTTTGTTCGCAATCTCGTTTGACTATCCATGACCGTTTCTGTTATTTTATCTATTATTTTAAAAAAAATTAATTATAACGAGGCTTAATATATGAAAGGTAAAACCAGGACAACAGCTAACAAAAATTCATCTGTAAGAAATAAAAAAATCGCGGAGATCAGGAAGTCCCTTATAAAGCAAAGAGAAACGCTCCTTTCTGATGCCGGCATAGCGTTAAACTCACTGCCTAGTGAGTCAGTGTTCCCTGAAATGGGCGATCAGGCGTCTGCTGAGATAGACAGAAACTTCATGCTCAGACTAAAGGGAAGAGAAAGACAGCTTCTTAAAAAGATAGACGAGGTATTAGAAAAGATCGACGCTGGTAATTATGGCATGTGCGACGCCTGCGGTGAGGAGATTGACATTAACAGACTTGTCGCAAGGCATGTTACCACACTCTGCATTGACTGCAAAACCGAACAGGAAGAGGAAGAAAAACTGCGGGAGATGCGCTGATTTTTTTATAATTTCAATCCTGTTGACTCAAACCTTTTTCTTAATGACTCTCCTAATATATTAAAACAAAAAGCCGTCACCGATATTAACACCCCCGGGAAAAAGACCATCCATGGCGCGGAAAGTATATACGCCCTATTTGCGCTTATCATAGAGCCCCATGTAGCGGTCGGCGGTTGAGCGCCGAGACCAAGAAAACTCAGGGTAGCCTCAGTGAGTATGTAACCTCCGAGTTTAATGCTCATCATCACAATTATAAGGGAAAAGCATAAAGGGGCTATATGCAATAATAATATCCTTGAATTGCTGCATCCAATTGCGCGCGCTGCGTCGATAAATTGCATTCCTTTAAATGTCAGTACATAGCCTCGTACAAGCCTGGCGATTGATGTCCAGCCAACAGATGATATAGCAATCACGACAGTATAGATGCCCGGCGGTAAAATAACGGAGATAGCTATAGCAAGCAGCAGCGATGGAAATGAAAGGATGAAATCCACTATCGCCATCAAGGCTGTATCAACAGCTCCGCCATAATATCCGGCAACAATGCCTATACCGAAACCGAGCACCGCCGAGATTAACGCCGCGATAACGGCAACTCCTATGGACAGCCTTCCTCCGTGAATAACGCGCGACAGAATATCCCTGCCCTTATTATCAGTGCCAAACGGGTGACTCAGGCTCGGCGGCTCTTTTAAAGAATCCAAATCTATTTTATTAGGATCTAAAATTGGCAGAATGGGAGACAGAAGAGATATGAAAAAAAAAGCTAATATTATCAGCAGAGGCGGGGTTATGATAAACAGCCTTTTACTCATTTTTGGCATGGAGTCTTATCCTCGGATCAAGATAGTGGTACAGGATATCGGTTGTAAGATTAATGACAACAAAAATAACCGTGCCTGTTATTAAACAGCCCATTATAACAGGATAGTCTCTCTTTATTATCGCTTCCATCGTGAACCGCCCTATTCCATCCCACCCGAATATCGTCTCTGTTACTACGGCACCGTTAAGGTAGCTGCCGAAGTCAAGACCAATAATTGTAATTATGGGAATAATAACATTTCTCATAATATGGATTGCGCCTATTCGGATTTCTGTCAGTCCCTTTGCCCTGGCAGTGTGTATAAAAGGTTTTTTTGCTATATCTTCCACTGTCGCCTTTGTAATCCTTGCCAATGAGGCAAAGGCAGGAATAGAGAGAACAAAGGCGGGTAGAATCAGAAACTTAAGCTCACCTGTGCCAGAGGGAGGAAAAAGCTTTAACTTGAGGCTGAACAACATCATGATAATTATAGCGCTCCAAAAAACAGGCACACTAAGGCAAGCGATCAAAAAACTGTCGAGCGCTTTTTCATAAACTGTTCCTCTCTTGTATGCGGCTATAAATCCGAGCAATATCCCCGCTGGAACTGCAATAAGCATGGCTGCAAATGCAAGCCTCATTGTGTTGGGAATTTTTAACTTAATATCCTCTAAAACATCCCTGTTTGTATAGTATGAAACGCCGAAATCACCGCTTAACAGGAGTTTTACATAACCAGCGTATTGCCTTGTAAAACTTTTGTCAGCGCCTATTTCCTTTCTGATATTTTCTATTACTTCTGTGCTGGCACGCTCGCCGACAAGACTTAATGCAGGGTCTCCCGGCAAAGCATTGATAAGAAAAAAAGCAAAAAGGGTGATGCCGAATAGCAGTGGAATTAACAGAACAAGTCTCTTTATAATGTATGCTTTAATATTGCACCTCTAAAATGAAATCTATTCAAATAAATTCTGGTATATCATTATAATAAAAAAAATAAAAGTGTACCAATGAAAAAAACAAATGAAGATTAATAAGGCAATTTATTCATGGTGTCTGTTTGATTTTGCAAATTCAAGCTACTCGGCAGTTATCGCATCCGTTGTTTTTCCTGTTTTTTATACGAGCACTATTGTTGGCAATGAATCCGGCGCAGGAGATATCTGGTGGGGGGCAGCCATATCATTAAGCATGGCATTTGTGGCCATAAGCTCTCCATTTCTTGGTGGAATTGCAGACTATGCTGGCATAAGAAAAAGACTGTTATTATTTTATACCCTTCTTTGCACGTCATCAGTTGCTTCATTTTTCTTTCTCGATACAGGCATGGCGCTTGAAGGATTTGTTCTTATCATTCTCGCCAATATCGGAATGGAAGGAGGTCTCGTATTTTACAACTCATTCCTTCCAGTAATCGCTAAGCCAACTCATCAGGGGAGGGTCTCTGCATGGGGTTATAGCGTAGGATATGCTGGCTCAATGATATCACTGCTGCTCGCATTGCTTCTTGTTAACCAAGGACTTGCGGATATAACATGGCCAATGGTGGCCCTGTTTTTCGCACTATTTTCAATTCCGGCCTTTATCTTCCTGCCAGGCGATAGGATGCTTGGCACCGGATTATTTCAAGCAGCAGTCAACGGGTTCAGCCAGACATTTAAAAGCCTGAAAAAAATATCCTCTAACAGAGAACAGAGAAGATTTTTAATGGCATATTTTCTTTATGAAGATGGCGTTAATACTGTCATCGTCTTTTCGTCAATATTCGCAGCGACAACACTTGGCTTTAAGCCAGTTGAACTGATCATCATGTATCTTATTGTGCAGGCAACAGCGCTTATCGGCGCCTTATCAATGGCGCGCCCGATAGACTACTGGGGGCCGAAAAAGGTGGTGATAACTTCATTAGCGCTGTGGGTTTTAGTCACAGTCAGCGCTTTTTTCATACATGAAAAAATATATTTCTTTGTCACTGCTTCGCTGGCTGGTTTGGGTCTTGGAACAGTTCAGGCAGCAACGCGGGCATTTTACATCCAGTTTATACCAACTGGGCAGGAATCAGAGCATTTTGGAGTCTATTCTCTCGTAGGAAAGTCATCCGCGGTTATTGGTCCGCTCACCTTTGGTTATCTGTCATACGCATTTGGGAGTCAGAGACCCGCAATTTTATCAATCGCCTTATTCTTTCTTGTGGGTATAATTATAATCAGGACTGTACAAGGCGGCTTACCCAACGCATCAGCGCAGGCTGATTAGTTGCGCTATTTTTGATGCGAGGCCTGCAAGCGTATCATCCCTTGCCCCAAGCACCGCATAACAGTCAAACGCTCCAATCCTGATTAAGAGGCTCTCCCTGTCATCAACAACCTCAGCCTTCCTGCCCATGGACTTAACGCCGTCAGCAAGATTACGGCTTGAAATATCCCTCATGGCGGTGCCGCCGGCATAGAATATAGGCAATAAAATAAGCTGGTCTGAATCCCGCATATTAGCTGCGAAGGCCTCAATGTATTCATTCATCATCATCTTTGTAGGGCCGAAGCCATGGGGTTGGAAGACATAACAGATGCTTTCCCGTATTCTGCTCATTGTCTGCATAAAAGCGGCTATCTTATGAGGATTGTGCGCATAATCGTCAATAACAAGGCCTTTGCCATTATTCAGATAAATGTCAAAACGTCTTTCAATCCCCTTAAATTCGTGCAAGACATCGGCAATCTGATTTAATGAAAAACCCATATCGTAAAGCAATGCTATGCATGAAAGAGCATTGTACAAATTATATTTTCCGGGTATTGAAAGGATGAATTCAACGCCATTCAACAGAAAATCTGTCCCGAATGGTCTGTAGTTGACATTTAGCGGTCTGATATCCGATGACTCATCAACAGAAAAAGCAACCGTGCGATTACCTAAATCAAGCTGCCTGAGATTCATGTCATCCGCATTTATAACAACCGCGCCCCCGGTATTTTTGGCAAGTGCTTTAAACAGTCCGGCAGTCTCTTCAACTGAATGATGATCAAGTTCGAGGTTTAAAAGAATAGATTGTTCCGGCTTGTAGTTCGCAATGGTTCCATCAGATTCGCAGGCCTCAATAACAAGCAAATCAGAATCCCCGGTAATCGAATTTCCCGCATTCAGTCCTGACTTAAATTGCTTGACCCTCCCCCCTCCAATAAAATTGGGATGCAACCCAAGCCTCTGCATCAAAAAAGCGAGCATTCCGGAAGTGGTTGATTTGCCGCTTGTGCCAGCAACCGCTGCTGTCCTGAAATTAAGGACTATTTCCGCGAGATATTCAGGCCTTGTTTTAATAGTTAATCCAAGGGACTTTGCTTTCAGGAACTCAGGATTATCGTGCTCTACCGCTGTACTGAACACAGCGAAATCAAATGAGTCGTTAATTCCAGTGCCATTTTGAGGCAAAACAGTAACGCCCTTTGATGTGAGCAGACCAAAAAGCGGATGGACGGGAAAGTTATCAAAAACCCTGTCAGAGCCGGCTATATGATGGCCTTTATCAGCCATGAAGCAGGCTATAGCGGAAACCCCGCTTCCTGCTATTCCAGAAAAAAATATATTTAATGGTTTGCTGCTCATATCGGAAATGTTAATATATTAGCATGTTTGGTTATACAGGAAAAAGCATAAGTGTCAACTTAACAGACAAGGATATTCATATTTTTGATACGCCTCTGGATTTGTGCCATCAATACCTTGGAGGCAGAGGTATCGGCGTAAAGATGATAGCCGGTAAAATCAAAAACAATTACAATTCACCCGAAATGCCGCTGATATTTGCCACAGGCCCTTTGGTAGGCACATCAGCTCCGACATCGGGAAGAATGTCTGTTGTGTCGCGCTCGCCGCTTACAGGAACCGTATTTGACTGCTCTGTTGGCGGCAAATTCGGGACAGAGCTGAAAAAAGCAGGATTCGATATTTTAGAGATTACCGGCATTTCGAGCGATTGGGTTGTTCTGTCAATCGCAAATAATCGCGTTTCACTGATAGACTCCTCTCATTTGGCAGGCAAAAACACATCTGAAATTTCGGTCTTCTTTGAACAGAAAGGCTCTTTCTGCGCAATCGGCGCTGCCGGAGAAAAAGAGGTGCTTTTTTCATCAATAGTTTTTGACGGCCACTATTGCGCTGGCAGAGGCGGCCTTGGCGCTGTAATGGGCTCAAAAAGACTAAAAGCCATCCGCGTAGTAGGCGACAAACAGGTTTCAGTTGCAGACCCTGAAGGCCTTAAAACCGCGCGTGAGGAGATAATGCGTCTTTTAAGGGCTTCTCCTGCTGTATTTGGCGAGTTCGGGCTCTCAGAGTTTGGCACAGCAGCCCTTGTTGACCTTATCCATGCCCGCAGGATGGAGCCTACTGATAATTTCAGAAAAACATTATTTAAGAACGCCTCCGCATATTCCGGCTATAATATGAAAACACAATATAACGCTAAAAAGACTGGCTGCGCTGGCTGCCCTATCCTTTGCAAAAAAATCGGTTCAGGCGGGGAGGTTATCCCTGAATACGAGACCGTTTCACACTTTGGAGCTTTAAATGGCTGCAGCGATCTATCCAGTATTGTGGCAGCTAACGCCATATGCAATGAATACGGGCTTGACACCATCAGCGCTGCATCAACAATCGCCTGCTACGCTGAAATCTCCGACAAAAAGTTATCGCCTGATGATATGCTCAAAATACTGCATGAAACAGCCAATAAATCCACTCCTCTTGGAGAAACCCTTTCAGAAGGTTCTTTCAGATATGCATCATCAATGGGGCATCCAGAATGCAGTATATCCGTTAAAGGTCTCGAACTGCCCGCTTATGACCCGAGAGGGGCATATGGCATGGCTTTAGCCTATGCGACGTCAAACAGGGGCGGCTGTCATTTAAGGGCATATCCGATAAGTCACGAAATACTCAGGAAGCCTGTTTCTACTGACAGGTTTTCTTTTGAAGGAAAGGCGCGGATGATAAAGATAGCAGAGGACATGAACGCTGTTATAGATTCACTCACTGCGTGCAAATTTGTCTTCTTTGCAGCAAGCCTCGAGGAATACGCCAGGGCTGTTGCCGCTGTTACAGGAGAAAAATATGACGTTCAGTCACTCTTAAAAGTCGGCGAAAAAATCTGGAATCTCGAGAGGCGCCTGAACGAGACAAACGGATTCAACATGGCGCATGACGACCTGCCCGAAAGGTTTTTTAAAGAAGAAGGCTCATCCAGCAACAATATAAAAATACCACCCATAGACAGGAATGAATTCTTAAAGGCGCGTGACAATTATTATAAAATACGGGGATATTCTTTGTGATAGAATAGAAACTAAAAATGCTTAAAGCCTACTTAAAGGAAATAAATGAAACCTCTAATCTTGGCGACGCCCGTGAAGAAAGCTATTATCATGTCCTTGCCGACTTGTTTAATGAATATTGCAAATCAATAAACAAAAAAAATGTCTATATTACAATACTTCCTAAAAAAACAGAGGCCGGGAATCCGGATTTTAGAGTTTGGGATGGCAAGCAGCATATCACAGGATACATTGAAGCCAAAGACCCCTCTGTTGAGAATCTTGACCGCATAGAAGATTCAGAACAGCTTAAAAGATACCTGCATACCTTCCCGAACCTGATATTAACCAATTTCCTTGAGTTCAGGCTTTACCGTAACGGAGAGATTACCGATAAGGTCATTATTGGCAGACCCGTAATTTTGAACAGGCTGAAGACACCCCCTCCAGTTGAAAAGGAAGCAGAACTATTTAAGCTGTTAGATAAATTCTTTTCTTTTTCCGTTCCCAAGGTCTATAACGCTAAAACCCTCGCAATAGAGCTTGCCAAAAGGACAAGGTTCTTAAAAGATGTTGTGGCACTGGCGCTTCTGGGTGAAAGTAACCCCACCCAACCTCCCCTTAAGGTAAGGGGAGGAGAAGGAGGGGTTATTCAGGGGTTCTATGAGGCATTTAAGGAATACCTTATCAGCAGTCTTACAGAAGCAGAGTTTTCAGACCTGTATGCTCAGACTATAACTTATGGACTGTTTGCAGCCCGTACCCGTTCAGAAGAAGGATTCAACAGGAAACTTGCCTATGAGAGCATACCTAAGACAATAGGCATCCTGAGAGACGTTTTCAGGTTTGTTTCCTCTTTTGACCTCCCTCAACAGATGGAATGGATAATTGATGACATTTCTGAAATTCTGTCCGTTACTGATATAAATAGAATCCTTCATGATTACTTTCATGAGGGCAAGGGCAAAGACCCTATCATACATTTCTATGAAACATTTCTTTCGGCGTATGACCCGAAAACAAGGGAGATGAGGGGAGTTTATTACACGCCTGAGCCCGTTGTTTCCTATATTGTCCGTTCCCTGCATAGTATCCTCAAAGAGCAGTTTAATAAACCCGATGGATTTGCGGATAGGAATGTAACGGTATTAGACCCGGCAGCAGGGACGCTAACCTTTTTGGCAGAAACAGCAAAAATTGCAGTTGATGAGTTTGTTTCAAAATACGGAGAGGGAAGCAGAAAGACCTTTATCAAAGACCATATCCTCAAAAACTTCTATGCCTTTGAATTAATGATGGCTCCCTATGCTATCGGACATTTAAAGATGTCTTTCCTTCTTGAAGAATTGGGATACAGGTTGCAGAAGGATGACAGGGTAAAGCTCTTTTTAACCAATACCCTTGAGATGGAAGAACTGCCGGAAACTAAACTGCCGGGGATGTCGTCTCTATCAGAGGAATC
>JBBILM010000084.1:0-8968 GCA_037444915.1 Nitrospirota bacterium
GGGTCGAACTCCCACTCCCCGAAGGGAAACGGATTTTGAGTCCGTCGCGTCTGCCTGTTCCACCACACCGGCTCTCAAAGACAAAATATCGTATTTTAAATCACAATGCGAGTTTACAGCCTTCCAATCATTTTGAGAAAATTATTCAAAGAACGGTCATAACTCCGTTCATAATCCTTGCTTGTGAAAAAGCATGCAGGAACTTCACCGTTTTTCCTGTGATAATGAAGGCACTCGCAGCACTTGTATTTCTTGCTGCACGTTTCATAGCTGCAGTTGCAATACTTTTTATTGTTTTGAAATGTGCATTCCATAGTGCAAATATATAATAAAACAACAAATAATTAATTTACAATAACGAATATCCAGTTACTTAACCCTACCTAATAACCCTAATAGTTGCGTAAAGAGCATCAACTGCTACCTGGGCACCTTATTGAGATATTCATACCACTTTTGAAATTTCACGCATTCTCTTTATATAACTTATTCTCTCAAGTATCGGCGGATGCGAGTAGTATAAAGCAACATAAAGAGGATGGGGATACAGGTTTGAGAGATTCTCTTTTGAAAGCTTTACAAGGGCGCTTACCATGCTCTCTGCATCATTGGTCAACTCATAAGAAGCCCTGTCAGCCTGCCTTTCGTGTCTCCTGCTGAAGAAATTCGCAGCAGGCTGTAATATTATGGATAAGATGCCTCCAATGAATGCAAGGACCATGAACTTTGCAAAAACAGTGTTGGAGCTGATATTGAAAAGAATTAATAAAAAATCGTCCTGAATCAGCCTGTATGAAACATAAAGGGATATGAGAGAAAATACCTCAAAGCCGGCAAGGGTCTTAAACAAATGCCTTTTCTTCCAATGTCCTATTTCGTGGGCAAGCACGGCAAGGATTTCATCATGGTTCATACTCTCAATCAGAGTATCGTAAAGCACTATCCTCTTCACCCTTCCTATGCCTGTGAAATAAGCGTTGGTATGCCTGCTCCGCTTTGACGCATCTATTTTGAGTATTCTGCCGGCGTGTATTCCAGCCAGATTAGTCAGGGCAGTAATTTTGTCTTTAAGCGACTCATCCTCAACCGGCGTAAATTTATTAAAAAGCGGTTCAATAACATAGGGAGATATATACATTAGAAAGACGCTCACGGCCAGGAGAAACATCCATATAAGCAGCCACCAGTAATCAGGATACTCTTGAATAATCCAGAAGGCAGGCATAAAAACCAAGGACATCAGGATTGTGGAAATAACAAGGGCCTTTATCAAATCCGAACCCCATAATCCCATTGTCATAGTATTAAATCCATACTTATTTTCTATCCTAAATGTGCTGTAAAGGCTGAACGGGATTGAAATAATTTCTCCGGCAAAGGCAAGTAAAATAAAGAAAAGCCATCCTGAAACAATAAAAGGCAGGTCAAGCGACACAATCCATGAATTGTAAATATTCAAAATCCCGCCAAAGATAAACATTATGCTTATTACGCTGCTGAACGCGGATGACAACATTCTGAAACGGCTCTTTTCTATTTCATAATCACACGTCCTCTTTAAAATAGCGGCATCAATTTTTCCTTCGAATTCAGGGGGTATGGCGCTGCCGAATCTTCTCATATATTTGAGATTCAGGCATTCGGCCCACCATTCAAAGGCTTCCTTCAGAATGTAAATAATAAGAATCAACCAAAGATATGTTTTCAAATTTTCGATAAAGTCTAAGATATCGCAAAAAATAATTTCATTTACGACAACTGTTTATGCCTTGCATATCGGCTGCGCAGCTTGATTATAAGGTCATCTATAACAAAATTATGGGATCTCTTTATCAAAACATCCGCATCGTGCAGCATTTTGAAGGTTCCGGGCAGGCCTGGGAATCGGGCATACTGCCAGTTTAAAGCGCCGAGCAGCATCTGGGGTTCCATGTTTTTGTCAGCATTTTCCAATATCCTAAATAAATCCCTTGCGTCTTTTTTCTTGAGCGCCTTTATAAGGTCAAAAGCGCTATATTCAGCGCAATCGCAAACCATTTCTTTTATGTCATCAATATCAACAACAGCGCTATTAAATGACGAAAGCTTCTCTATTTCCGCGTGAAGCAGCCCGATATCCGCTCCGACAATGTCTATTAAATGCCCAATAGCCCTGTCAGTAATATCCAGTCCCCTTTTTTTCGCGTTTGTTTTAATCCACAAAGGAATGTCCCTTTCATTAAGCATAAGCGGTATATTTTTTATGCTTTTAAGCACCGTGGCATCAAAGAGCTTGGGAGACGCGCCATTATAAAACATAACCAAGAGAGAAGTCTTAGACGGGTTCTGAAGATAATCTTCAAGTTTTTTAACGTCTTTTTTTGTCAGTTTCTGGACATTTTCGATAACCAGCATTCTTCGCTCTCTCAAGAAAGGGAGAGTATTGAGGATATCTATAATCTGATCGATAGACTTGTTATTATCAGGGGACTTGATGTCAAAGATATCAAAATTAAATGCGTCCAGTCCCTGATTAGCAGACTTAAGGCTGGATAAAGCGTCATAAAGAAGAAAATCCTCATTAGAATAAAGAAGATACACAGGAGATGGCATTTCCTTTGATAGTTCCTGCTGAAATTGCTTAATGCTCATAGATTATTCGTCTTATCAGATCTTGAGAAAGGTTTTTTACTGCATCCTCTGTCGCCAGTTCCTTATTTGCGATAACATCTTCGAGTTTGCCCTTGGGAATAAAATAGGTAACAAAAGGATCGTCTGTTCCAGCATATCTTACCTTTCCGGTTTCTGCGTCAACAAGCCTGAATTTCCCCTTTATTACAACCTGATATTCAACAACAGTGAGCAGCTTCTCTGAAAGGGGCTTAAGTTCGAAATGCTCTACATCGCCCTCTATTTTATATTTTGCATGAGGATTCAGATAAAACCCATACTCCAGAAGTGTTTCCGCGAGTATTCTGCTGAATCTGTCCTGCAATTTAGGCTCAATAGTTTTATTTTCTATGCGTCCTATTGAAATTTGCTCAAAAGGCAGATCAGCCCTTGTTTGAAGAGTATAGCCACAGCCAAACAAAGTGAATAGCATGAAAGCAGCAAGTACCGAATAACGAGCAGCGATTTTTTTGAATTTTGAGTTTTGAATCATATCTTAACCTTTATCCTACAACAATATTTACCAACTTTCCTTTCACAATAATAACCTTCTTTATCTCCCTGCCATCCGTTAATTCCTTTATTTTATCATCCTCAAGAGCCACCTGCTTTGCATCAGCATCAGGCAAGCCGGCTCGAACAACTATTTTCGACCTTAATTTCCCGTTTATCTGCACCACAAGCTCTATTTCATCTTCTTTTGAAAGAGCTTCATCCCACACCGGCCATGGATGCTCAAATATGCTGCTTTTTTCGCCAATCGCCTCCCAGAGTTCCTCAGCAATATGCGGGGCAAACGGGGCAAGCATCATCAATGCGCTTTTTATCGAAAAAACAAGGTCTGCGCTGTCCCTGTCAGTTACGGGATTAAAAGCTGACATCTCATTTACAAGCTCCATAAGCGCGGCAATGGCAGTATTAAAATGATAATCCTTTTCGATATCCAGAGTCACTTTTTTTATGGTCTGATGGGTTTTTCTTAAAAGTGCGGAGGTACGGAAGTGCGGTAGTGCGGTAGTGTCTAATGAATTATTTATTTCCTTATTATCTGTCGCACTATCGCTCTGTCGCGCTATCGCTCTGTATTTATAAACTATACCCCATACCTTATTCAAAAACCTGTAAGCTCCTTCAACACCCTTGTCAGACCATTCGAGGTCTCTCTCAGGAGGGGCTGCAAACAAAGAAAAAAGCCTCATCGTATCAGCACCGTACTTATTTATGAGCGCGTCAGGGTCTATCACATTTTTCTTGGATTTTGACATCTTCTCAACCCTGCCCTTTTCAGCCACATTAGCGCAATGCTTGCATCTGTCATCATTAACTTCTTCAGGAAACAGCCAGCCGTGTTCAGGGCATTTCCATGTTTCCTTGCAAACCATTCCCTGTGTTAAAAGATTGCTGAAAGGCTCATTTACCTTAACAAGTCCGATATCTCTCATAACTCTCGTGAAAAATCTTGAATAAAGGAGGTGCAATACCGCATGCTCGATGCCTCCGATATACTGGTCAACAGGCATCCAGTAATTAATGGGGTTAATATCTTCCCTGCCCATCCCTAATTCCAAATCCGCAATGCCAGTTTTAATACAGTAGGCAATAAAATACCAAGAGGAATCAACAAATGTATCCATTGTGTCTGTCTCCCTCTTTGCCTCGCTGCCGCATTTCGGACATTTAACCATTAGAAATTCTTCTGACTCCAGCAGGGGTGACCCTCCTGTGCCTGAAAATGTGACGTCTTCAGGCAAAATAACAGGCAGATCTTTCTCGTCAACAGGCACAGCGCCGCATTTTCTGCAATAAATAATCGGAATAGGCGTACCCCAATATCTCTGCCTCGAAATACCCCAATCCCTAATCTTGTAATTTACAGTCCTTTTTCCAAATCCATGTTCCTCTATATACTTTCCAATTTCCTTTATCGCGTCCTGGCTTTTAAGTCCGCTGAACTGTCCTGAATTGACTAAAACCCCTTCGTCTTCAAAAGCCTCAGTCAGCGCATCAGCATTAAATTCTCCCATACCCTCACCCGATTCCTTAATGCTTTCACTATCCGGCACTATCACAACCTTTATCCGCAGATCATACTTTTTTGCAAACTCAAAATCCCTCTGGTCATGGGCAGGCACTGACATAATAGCGCCCGTACCATATTCCATAAGGACAAAATTAGCCACATAAATCGGTATCTCTGAGCCTGTCAACGGATTAATCGCGCAGTGACCGGTGAATATCCCTTCTTTATCGTCTTCCCTGTCGTATTTTTCTTTTACAGCCTCCGGCATATCTT
Source organism: Nitrospirota bacterium (assembly GCA_037444915.1). Lineage (GTDB taxonomy): Bacteria > Nitrospirota > Thermodesulfovibrionia > Thermodesulfovibrionales > Dissulfurispiraceae > JBBILM01. Next base: position 4,943 of record JBBILM010000084.1, read on the forward strand.
TATCTTTTAAGAGTACCTTTGATAAAGGGTGTCCAGGCGCAATGCACATATAACTGACACCGAAGATAGTGTCTGGTCTTGTGGTATAGATCCGGATTTTCTCGTCCATGCCGGTAACGGGGAAATCTACTTCCACCCCTTCGCTTCTGCCTATCCAGTTTTTCTGCATCAGCACGACCCGCTCAGGCCATCCCTTCAGTTCATCACACCATGACAGCAACTCTTCAGCATAGTCCGTAATCTTAAAAAACCACTGTTCGAGCTTTTTCTGAACAACTGCGCTGTCGCATCTCCAGCATAGTCCGTCAATAACCTGCTCATTAGCAAGAACAGTAGCACATGAAGGACACCAGTTCACAAACGATGCCTTCTTATAAGCCAGTCCTTTTTTCAGCATTTGCAGAAAAAGCCATTGATTCCATTTATAATATTCAGGGCTGCATGTGGCGATTTCCCTGTCCCAGTCATAGCTTAATCCCATGCGTTCAAGCTGTTTTTTCATGGAGATTATATTTTCATAAGTCCATTTTGCGGGATGCACGCCATGCTTTATGGCCGCATTTTCGGCAGGCAGCCCAAACGCATCCCATCCCATCGGGTGAAGAACATTAAAACCGCGCATCTTTTTGTATCTTGCTATAACATCTCCGATCGCGTAATTTCTGACATGGCCCATGTGTATTTTGCCAGAGGGATACGGGAACATCTCAAGGCAGTAAAATTTGTCCTTTGAGGGGTCGTCTCCTGTCTTATTCAGTTTGTTATCGTCCCAATATCGCTGCCATCTCAGTTCTGTCTCAATCGGACTGTATCTGTCTTCCAATGCAATAGCCTCCGGAATAGATTGTTTTATGGTCTTTTTTTGTTTTAAACAGGTTGCTAAATAAACAGTAGTGTAGCAAAAATATCGGCTCTTTCTCAAATTGAACAATAAAAACGTTTGAAATGACTAATGCGGCGTAAAAGACCTTTACTTGCTGCCGAGTATTTTTGCCGCATCCTTGGCAAAGTAGGTGAGAATTAAATCCGCTCCAGCGCGTTTTATTGATGTAAGCACCTCAAGCATTACCCTCGTTTCGTCAATCCATCCCAGTTTAGCGCCCGCTTTAACAAGAGAATACTCACCGCTCACATTATAGGCAGCAACAGGAACATCAAATGATGATTTAACATCAGAGATAATATCAAGATAAGAAAGCGCTGGTTTCACCATGACAATATCCGCGCCTTCCTCTATATCGAGGGAAACCTCTTTTAATGCCTCCCGCCTGTTGGAAGGGTCCATCTGGTATGAGCGCCTGTCCCCAAACTGCGGCGTTGACTCGGCAGCATCTCTGAACGGACCGTAAAACGCGCTTGAGTACTTCGCGGCATAACTCATTACAGGGATATCAGAAAAGCCTTCAGAGTCAAGGGCAGCCCTTATAGCGGCAACCCTTCCGTCCATCATATCGGACGGCGCCACCATATCAGCTCCCGCCTTTGCATGGGACACGGCCTCCAAAGCAAGCAGATTAAGTGTCCTGTCGTTGTTAACATCGGCATTCTCAATAATACCGCAGTGTCCGTGGCTTGTATATTCGCACATACACACATCGGTAATTACATATAATTCAGGCACAGCGTCCTTTATTGCCCTTATGGCATTTTGCACAACGCCATTGTCATCATAGGCGCCTGTACCGGTTTCGTCCTTGTGTTCTGGTATGCCGAAAAGTATTATTGAGGGGATTCCAAGGGAATAAACCTCTTTTGCATTTTTTACAGCTTCGTCAACAGATTCCTGATAGCATCCTGGCATTGATGTTATTTCCTTTTTTACACCTTTGCCATAGGTCACAAAAAGGGGATATATAAAATCATCAGGAGATATAGTGGTTTCTCTCACCATTCTCCTGATGGTCTCATTTCTTCTCAGTCTTCTGTATCTGTGAATTGGAAACATATTTGAGTTATTACTATTAAATCAGAACTATCCGCAACTGCTGCATCCTGAATTGCAGGAAGGCGCAGGTCCACCCGAGAGAACAAAGCCTTCTCTTTCTCCATCATCATAATAATCGAGCTGCATGCCCGAAAGATTTGAGATTGTGCCCTTGTCAACAAAAACCCTCAGTCCGTCCTTCTCGATAACCTCGTCATCGGCAGTAGGAATTTCTTCTATATCAAGTCCGTAAGAAGGGCCGCAGCAGCCTCCTCCGGCATTATAGATCCTGAGTCCCCAGCTATCCTTTCCTTCTGCCGCCAATATAGCCTTTGCCTTATCAGCAGCTTTATCAGTAATAATTACCACTTTAACTACCTCCATAAGTTTGATACTTTTAGAATAAAAAATTAACCGCCCAAAAAGCAAATTATCTGCTTGACAATGTACGGTTTAAGCTGTATGCTTCTTATCAAGAGGGTGTAGTTTATTTCAGGGAGGTATATTAGGATGAAAAAAATGTTAGTGTTGTTGTTTGTTTTCTTAGCTGTAAACATAAGCATAGCTTATGCTGAAGACGTGGATATTGACATTAAATGTCCGGCTACGGTAAAGGTTGGTTCGCCTTTAAATGTTACAGTTGTAGCTTATAATGACAGTGGGTGGAATGCTTCGATAAAAAGACTTTTTAAAGGAGTGATGGGCAATGCCGGGGCACATTAGGCAATACAGGCATTTGGGGCCCGTTTCCACAAGTTTATTCAACAGCGAAAACGATTGCACCATGGAATTCAATATCTTTTCAATTAAATGTTTTAAGCTCGACGCCGTCAGCGCTTGCAAACACTATGGCGAATGTATTTGTTGGCATCGTTGATACGCCTGGTGGAGGCCATGGTAATGGCAATACGTGTATGGTAACTGTTGTTCCATAGTTTGTTTTTCCAGACGTAATATACACCCTCTCTAAACTTAAGCCGATGTTAGATGCAAAAAGAAGACTCATGCCTCTTTTTACTATTGGGCTTGCCGTGTTGGCCATGCTGTTTGTTGCAGGTAGCGTTTCCATCTGGAAGCAAGTTATAAACCCCTTATTTCGCTCTGAAATTTACTACAGGCCATTTTCTAATCAGTTCAACAAAACGGGTAAAGAAACACTCTTAAGCAATGCCTTTTATGATAATTTCCTTGTGGAATCGATAAATATTACAAAGAAGGAACATAACAAGCTGCTTTTTACGTTCTCTGCCGATGAGATCATCCACAGAAAAAGAAGAGCTAAGTTATTCGTATATCAAAATCTTAAGGAACTTTATCTTTCTAAGGTCAGAATAGAAATCTATCCGCCAGACCCTGACAAAAATATGATGCTGTTTGATAATATAAGCACAAGCATTGCATCCATTGGGAAGCCGGGCACATCAGCAGCTGAATATCTTACAGGTTCATCTGATCCTGAACTCGATTTGCTGACAAGTCTGTTGTTTAAAGACATAGCCATAAATATTCGTCTTCCACAAGATAAAAGTGTGTTTTTTTCAGCAAGTCAAGCGAAAATAAACGCGGATTTTGCAAATATAGTTCTTCACGGAGAGGTTAAAGTAAAGGCATCAGACAAAGCAGTCCTGCAATCTACTCTGGCAATATGGTCAAAAGAGCATAACGGTATTTATCTGCCTGATGGTTATGTGTTTAAGAGCGCTTATTACAAAAAAAAGGCGTTCATGCGCATCAGCCAAAAAGGTGAACTCCTGAGGCAAACAAAAATACCGTCAATTGAATATACCGACCCAATAGAGGAAAAAGAAAAAATACTTTATACGAAAATTTCTAAAAATTTACCTTTGCACATCAGGCTCATGCTTGGCCTGCCCTAACCCATCTTCCGCAGTAAAATCTTAAAATTTGGCGAAACAGGCGATTTAAGAATCAGCGGGCCCTTATAAAATCTTTATCTGAGGGCCAGAAATTCAAGAAAACAAATGTAGTGCAGAAAACCCTCTTGAAGATGATGTTTAAATGTCTCATAATTTTAGACATGTATCTGCGAAGGCATAGCAAGAAAATAAATGGAGAAGAATACGGATACTGGTCGCTGGTAG
>JBBILM010000085.1:0-8788 GCA_037444915.1 Nitrospirota bacterium
AATCGCATTCAGAAGTTCAGTTCAGATGGAGTTTATATAACAAAATGGGGAACTTTAGGCACTGGTAATGGCCAGTTTCGAACTCCGCAAGGGATTGCTGTAGATAGTTCAGGCAATGTGTATGTAGCGGATACTGATAACCACCGCATCCAGAAGTTCAGTTCAGAGGGGGTTTATATAACACAATGGGGAACAGAGGGATACATACAAGGTCAGTTTAAATCTCCGCAAGGGATTGCTGTAGATAGTTCAGGTTATGTGTATGTAGCAGATACTGCTAACCACCGCATCCAGAAGTTCAGTTCTGAGGGGGGTTATATAGCGCAATGGGGAACTTCGGGCATGGGTAATGGCCAGTTTTATAAACCACAGGGGATTGCGGTAGATAAGTTGGGGTACGTGTATGTTGCGGATACTGATAACCACCGCATCCAGAAGTTTATGCCTGAAACAATAAAGCCGTCTAAGCCGAGCAATCTTGCAGCCAATGCGATATCTGCGACGAGCATAGTTCTTTCATGGAAAGACAACTCAGACAATGAGACAGGTTTCAGAATACAGAGAAGGCTTGGGGTCTGCAGTTCTACAAACACAAATCCATGGGCAAAGATAGCCGTAAAAGGAGCAAATGCAACCACCTATACAAGCAGCGATTTATTGCCTGACGCAATATATTCGTACAGAATACAGGCATATAATAAGGCTGGTAATTCGGCTTGGTCAAACTGCGCTGATGCGACAACGGCAAAGAATGGAACTCCAAAATCACCTACAAACCTTAGTGCGACCTCTATGTCAGCTAACAGAGTCAAACTTACATGGAAAGACAATTCCGACAATGAGTCGAACATTAAAATATGGCGGAAGTCAAAATCAGGCACATGGGCATTGCTGCATACAGCTTCTTCAAATGCTATCAACCATATGGACGAAACAGCATCAGGCAATACAGGCACAGAAACATATTATTATTACGTAAAGGCATGCAATGCAATCGGGTGTTCATCTGGAACAAATACAGCTATAGTTCCTTACAAGCAGGCAATTTTTGCTTCTGGTTCGTTGGGTAAGGTTGAGATCCTCTGGTTAGACAAAAGTGATAATGAAACCGGTTTTCAGTTGCAGAGAAAGGCAGGCGCTTGTTCAACGAGCAGTCCATGGAGTACCGTGCATACTACTGGTACAAACGCAATATCATACAGCGATATTTCACTTCAGCCGGGGGCTTATTCTTACAGGGTGAGGTCGTTTACAAAATCATCTGCTGCTCCTTATGCCTATGGATATTCCAGATGGAGCAACTGCGTCACTGCGACTGCATTGTAGTAAATATATCTGTTTTTATCTCAGGCGGCATGTTTAAAAAAAGAACATGCCGCTTTTTTTGTGAATCTGCAAGTTTGCAGGGAATGCACTTACCCGAAAAATGCAGTTATACAGTGGCATGAACAGATAAAAACCTTTATAATTCGCAGTTTATGGAAACAATCCAATGAATCAGGCCGGTATTTTTATTTGATAAGTTTTATTTGCGAGACTTACTAATGTGGCGGCATAAAGCCATTTATCTGCCCATGCCACAATAATCTTATGACATAATAGCAGTTATCTGGCGTGCTATCCATTTAAATTGCAGTGTTATGTTAAAATTGTAATATTTTCAAAAAATCAAGGAGATGTTTTTTATGCCTGAAAATAAACTGACACATCTTTACAGAACCCCCGCGCTATCAGAGTACAAAAAGGAAGTTCTTCTTAAAGAGGCAAGAAACAGGATAGGGGAGGGCATTATTGATATACAGACCGAGTACTGTTTTAACATAGAGGCAGACTCCGTACTTTCCGAAGGAGAGTTTAAAAAGCTGAGGTGGCTCCTTGCAGAGACATTTGAACCCGAAAATTTTTCAAAGAAGAGTTATTTAACCAGTAATTCCAAGAAAGCGCGCTCTGATAAAAAGGAGCATGGACAGGTATATGAGATCGGCCCCAGAATGAATTTTACCACCGCATGGTCATCCAATGCAGTGTCAGTATGCCACTCATGCGGACTCACAAAAATTAAACGCATAGAGCGTTCCAGAAGATACAAACTGATTGTGAGCAAGGAGTTGTCAGTTTCGCTGGAGTCTCCTGAAGCAAAGCGCGGGATCGATGAATTTTTCGGTCTTGTTTATGACAGGATGACCGAATGTCCATATGCCAAGCCGCTGAATTCGTTTAAATCCAAACTGAAACCCGAGCCTGTGAGGATCATCCCTCTTTTAGAGGAGGGGAAATCAGCGCTTGTAAGGATTAATCAGCAAATGGGTTTGGGGCTTGATGATTGGGATGTTGATTATTACTACAATCTGTTTGCCAAAGAGATAAAAAGGAATCCTACGGATGTTGAGTGCTTTGATCTTAGCCAGTCCAACAGCGAACATTCCCGCCACTGGTTTTTCAGGGGAAGGCTTGTTATTGACGACAGGATAATCCCCGAGAGTTTGATGCAGATTGTGAAGGAGCCTTACAAAAGAAACCCGGGCAACAGTGTTATTGCATTTAAGGATAATTCGAGCGCTATAAGGGGATACGAGATAAACACGATAATACCCCAGAATCCCGGAACCACTTCTCCTTTAAAGGAAAAATCTTTGACATATCATATAACCTTTACTGCTGAAACCCATAATTTCCCAACAGGGGTAGCCCCGTTTCCGGGCGCTGAAACAGGAACAGGCGGAAGAATCAGGGATGTGCATGCAACCGGAAAGGGAAGCCTTGTTATTGCCGGAACTGCGGCCTATTGCGTTGGTAATCTTTTCATTCCCAATTACCCGCTTCCGTGGGAGCACGGCTCATTAGTTTATCCCGGAAATCTTGCATCACCGCTCCAGATATTGATTGAGGCGAGCAACGGCGCATCTGATTATGGAAATAAATTTGGAGAGCCTCTGATACAGGGCTTTACAAGGTCTTTTGGCCTGAAACTTCCTGACAGCGAACGCAGGGAATGGATTAAGCCAATAATGTTTACAGGAGGCGTTGGTCAGATGGACGCGATGCATACCGAAAAAAACATGCCTGAAAAGGGTATGCTGGTCGTAAAGATAGGCGGACCAGCGTACCGGATAGGGATTGGAGGCGGCGCTGCGTCGAGCATGATATCAGGCGACAATATAGAGGAACTCGATTTCAATGCTGTTCAACGCGGAGACGCTGAGATGGAGAATAAACTGAACAGGGTTATCAGGGCTTGCGTTGAACTTGGCGAGGAAAACCCTATTGTGAGCATTCATGATCAGGGCGCCGGAGGAAACTGCAATGTGGTGAAAGAAATCATCAGCCCTGAAGGAGCCAAAATAGACATAAGAAAGATTATTGTTGGGGATGAAACCCTTTCGGTTCTCGAAATATGGGGAGCAGAGTATCAGGAGCAGGACGCGCTTCTTATAAAAGAGGAAAACATCGGAAAATTCACGATGCTGTGCGAAAGGGAAAGACTTCCACACGCGGTTATAGGAGAGATAACAGGCAATGGTTATATCCTGCTTTATGACAGTGATGAAAAGGCTGTTATCGAAAATCTGAGCCTCGAAAAGGTTCTGGGTGACATGCCTCAAAAGGTCTTTTATCTTGACCGCCACGCATATCATACCCAGCCGCTTCACTTGCCTGACGATTTGAGCTTAATGGATGCGCTCGAGAGGGTTTTAAGGCTTGTGTCAGTCGGTTCAAAGAGATTCCTTACAAACAAGGTTGACAGGTCTGTTACAGGGCTGATAGCGAGACAGCAGTGTGCAGGCCCGCTGCAACTTACTGTTTCTGATGCAGCCGTCATTGCCCAGAGTCATTTTCCCAATAGCAGGTCAGAATTTACCGGAGCAGCAATATCAATAGGCGAACAGCCGGTTAAGGGGCTTATTAATCCGTGCGCTATGGCAAGGATGAGCGTTGGAGAGGCATTGACGAATATTGTGTGGGCAAAGATAAGTTCGCTCAGGGATATTAAATGCTCCGCGAACTGGATGTGGGCGCCAAAACTGACAGGCGAGGGAGCAGGTCTTTATGACGCGGCTGTGGCAATGAGGGATATAATGATAGAACTCGGCATAGCAGTTGACGGCGGCAAGGACAGTCTGTCAATGGCAGCAAGGGTCATACATCCTGACGGCGAGGTAGAGGTAGTGAAGTCTCCGGGTACTCTTGTCATCTCAGCCTACGCGACATGTCCTGATATAACAAAGGTTATAACACCCGATATTAAAATGCCGGGCAAAAGCAATATTCTGTATATTGATTTGGGACAGAATAAGAACAGGCTTGGCGGATCAGCCTTCGCGCAGTGCTACAAGCAGGTTGGCGATGAATCCCCGGATGTTGACAATATAAGGCTGCTGAAAGACGCATTCAATGCGGTTCAATTATTAATTGATAAAGGACTGATCCTTGCAGGCCATGACAGGAGTGACGGAGGCCTGATCGTCACGTTATTGGAAATGGCTTTTTCCGGAAATTGCGGCATGGAGATAAACCTTGGGCGTTTAAAACATGCAATAAGAGGGCAGGATGCGGAAAAAGAGGCTGTTGCGTTTATGTTTTCAGAGGAACTCGGCATGGCGCTGGAATACCTTCCTGACAGGGAAGATGAAATAACATCTGTATTAAATAAATTTTCTGTTCCTTATCAGATAATCGGCAGGACTTCAGAGGAAAAGGGGATAAAGATAAGCATTCATGCCAGAGATGCCAGAACGTTAACTTTACTGGATAAGGATATGAGGGAATTAAGGGCACTGTGGGAGGAGACGAGCCATCAGCTTGATATGTTGCAGGCAAACCCTGATTGTGTCCTTGAGGAGAAATCCGTTATCTATGACAGGACATGTCCTCAATATCATCTTTCGTTTACACCTGAGCAAACACCCCAAATCCTTTTGAAAAAAGAGGCGAAGCCTTTGGTTGCTGTAATCAGGGAGGAGGGAAGCAATGGAGACAGGGAAATGAGTTCCGCGTTTCATGCCTCTGGATTCGAGACATGGGATGTTTCCATGACTGATTTGCTGAATGAAAGGGTGAGCCTGTCGAAATTCAAGGGCATAGCGTTTGTTGGCGGATTCAGCTACGCGGATGTGCTCGATTCTGCGAAGGGATGGGCTGGCGCAATAAGATTTAACAGCAGGTTGTTTGAGGATTTTCAGAATTTTTATGAGAGGAATGATACATTCAGCCTTGGCGTGTGCAATGGATGCCAGTTGATGGCACTGCTCGGCAGGGTGCCATGGCACGGAATCCCTGATGAGATTCAGCCCCGATTTATTCATAATAAATCAGGGAGATTTGAATCAAGATTCAGTTCAGTGCGGATACTTCAAAGCCCTTCTATTATGCTTAAGGATATGGCTGATTCTGTGCTCGGTGTATGGGTATCCCATGGAGAGGGTCAGGCTTATTTCCCGGATAAAAAGATAATGGATGAGGTGCTGAAAAATGGCCTTGCTCCTATGAGGTATGTTGATGATAACGGGGAAATTACCGAAAAATATCCTTTTAATCCTAACGGGTCTCCATCCGGCATTACCGCATTGTGCACGCCTGATGGAAGGCACCTTAGCATGATGCCTCATCCTGAGAGGACTTTTCTGAAATGGCAGTGGGCATGGATGCCTGAGGATATGAAGAAAAGTCTCAGTGTATCGCCGTGGCTGAGGATGTTTCAGAATGCAAGGCACTGGTGCGATGGAACATCAGAATAAAAGGTTATCTTCGGTGTTGCATTTTTATAATGATAGTGTTCAAAATATTATATGCAATTACTTGTCTGATAATTATTCAGGCATAATATTTAAAGTTTTATAGCGCTGTATGCTTTTAAAGCTGGGAAGGTGTTATGGTTGCCAAAAAACCTGCCAGAAAAGATATATCAGCCGGTTCTTCGTTTTATCCTTTTGAAAACCTTAAGAGCGTCATAGAAAAGAAAGGCGTTAATCTTTCAAACAAACCAAGTCAATCCCCTAAAAAAAATACACCTGCTGACGATGAGACACTCTTTGCTGATGCGATGAAGGATGTGAGGGAGATAAAAGAATTCAGAAGAATGACCGCGTATAAAAAAGATGTGCTTCCTGTCCATAAAAAATATGATTCTGACAAAGAGGTTATTAGGATTCTTGACAGCATAGTTAGCGGGCAACATGCTTTAACTCTTTCTGATACTCAGGAGTATATTGAATGGATAAACAAGGATTGCAACCCCATTTTAGGCGCTGATTTTATAAATAAAATGCATAATGGCCGCTTTTCAGTACAGGACTGTCTCGATCTTCATGGATTTGTCATCGAGGAGGCTGAGGCAGAGGTCGAGAGATTTCTTGGCGCTTCCTTAAAGAGCGGCTACTCGTGCATTAAGATAATACACGGCAGAGGACTTCGTTCAACAAATGGACCTGTTATCAAAAACACGGTTGTTAAGCTGCTTTCGGGTCAGTTCAGGAGGCACATTTCAGCGTTTGTAACAGCAAGACAGTGCGATGGAGGTCTCGGGGCTCTTTACGTGATGCTCAGGAAGAAATAAAAAATTCAGCCCTTTAACAAGATGCCGGTCAGTTTTTTTGAATATTCCCTGCTCTTGTTATCATCAGTTACTATTTCTATGGATTCGCTGCTGGATATGCCAAGACCAAGTTCAACAGCCCTTGCTATCTGTTCCTGCTGAAATATCTTTTTCCCCATTATAGCCTTGTTGCTTCCGAGTTCTTTTAATACGGCGAGCCCTACGGCATCTATAGCTACTCTGTCAGTTCCGGCAATAATAACATCAGCCCTTTTTTTGAGGCCTGTCATCGGGCCTCCGTCAACAAAGGCCTCTATCGCGTCAAGGACTATAAGGGACGGCTCGTAGACCTGATTTATCTCAGCTATCATTTTTCTCATGCTGAGAAATGAGGTGTGCAGTTCAGACATATTTTTTTTATGGGTAATTCCAACAGATAACTTGAGCGACATAGTGAACACCCCGCCATACCCGTGCGTTTTCAGACAGCATGTGCTGACGATACACCGTGAATCCATAACAGGCTTTGCGACATCGAAGCCGTTGCTCCAATGACTATTTTTAGGCGTCACCCTGACCCATTCCGCGGGCTGCAGTTCTTCAAAATTAATGAGCTTCACATCCAATTTTTTGCAGAGTTCATATATGCCCTTTTCACGCAAAACACTCGCTGTATCAGGCGGGCCGCTTCTTTCCCCGATTGTAATTGAAGTTGCGCCCATGTCTCTAAGCTTTAATATCAGATTCTCGAGCGTATCATTATGAGTTGAACCAGGAAATTCATCAGCAGTATTGAAGTTCGGTTTTAGGAGCACATCCATTCCCTTGACCGGATTGTAATTCAGGAGGTCAATTGCTTTTCTGACGCCCGAGGCTCTTTCAGATGTTTTTACGAGGGAAACCGTTGTTTTGCCTGTTTTAACCGCAGGTGTTAATTTTTTGGACATGGCGATATTATCTGCATTCATGGCTGCTCCGTTTAGTGTTCCGGTCATGGTCATAAGAAGACCGCCGGCTGACGCGCATAAAAACTCTCTCCGCGTAATCGCGGACTTTCCCTTCTTCATTTATAAATTATACTCCAATTTTGTGATATATTTAATATTAATCGCGGGCTTCAAGAAAACAGCGGGCATTATTTACCCAAATGTTTCATAAGCGGCAAGGCTTACAAGCTTCAAAGCCTTTACAATGCGGCGTGACGCCCTATTCATTAAGAGAATGAGAGATTGAATTCTGCATTGAATACAGTGTGTGATATGAAAATGCTATGCTGATGCTTTTTATGCATATTCTATGATGGAGGCAGGTATGGATGCTGAAAAGATGTTGTCAGAGATAATAAAAAGGTTGAAAAAGGAATATCCTGAACCCAAAACAGCGCTTAATTATCGCACGCCTTTTGAGCTTCTTGTTGCAACGATGCTTTCCGCTCAGACAACCGATGTCCATGTTAATAAGGTCACTGAATCACTTTTTGAAAAATACCGGGATGTCAGGGATTACGCGAAAACCCCTCTTGATGAATTAAAAAAGGACATAAGTTCCATAAATTTCTATAACAATAAGGCAAAAAATATCAGGTCGTCCGCGCAGATCATTATCGAAAAATTCGGCTCAAAGGTTCCACGGACAATGGATGAGCTTATAACCCTTCCCGGCGTAGCACGGAAGACCGCTAATATAATACTCTCAAATGCTTACGGCATTAACGAAGGCATTGCTGTTGATACGCATGTAAAAAGGGTTTCATACAGGCTTGGGGTTACTAAGAATCATGACCCGGTTAAAATAGAAAAGGACTTAATGGCAATAACGCCGATAAAAGACTGGGCCAATCTTTCGCATCTGCTCATTCTCCACGGAAGACAGGTGTGCAAGGCAAAAAAACCAAGGCATGGCGAGTGCATTCTTTACGATTTATGCCCATCGAAGGATATATAGTATCCAAATTAAGCGATTATGCAGGTGGGGCGAAAAGACTTAAACTCAAATAATGAAGTTATGTAGTGGCATGAACAGATAAAAGCCTTTATAATCCGCAATTTATAGAAACAGTCCAATGAATCAGCCCGGTATTTTTTATTTGATCTGCTTTATTTGCGAGTCTCAATAATGTGGCGGGATAAAGCCATTTATCTGCCCATGCCACTATAATCCCTGTTGCTATTCAAAGGGGTTAAAGCTGTTTTTAATAAAGGATGGAGCGGGCGACGGGATTCGAACCCGCGACCTTCAGCTTGGGAAGCTGACACT